>NZ_LOCO01000001.1:0-289325 GCF_001574445.1 Marinobacter excellens LAMA 842 | reverse complement strand
ATGGCTGGCTGGCGAGCCAGTACCGCCGTTTTGTGTTCCGGCGGGTACTGTGTCTGGCTGGTCTGGTGACTGCGGCGGTGGCTGCATTGCTGGTAGACATCGCCTCGGGGCCGGCCATGCTGGGTTTGCTGGACGTGATTCGCGGGCTGTTGAATCCTGAAAGCCTTGATGCCGGCACCCGGGTGATCATTCAGGACATCCGGGTGCCCTACGCGTTGATGGCGGTGGTGGTGGGCGCCTGCCTGGGCCTGGCCGGGGCCGAGATGCAGACAGTACTGAACAACCCCTTGGCCAGCCCGTTTACCCTGGGCGTCGGCGCGGCTGCCACCCTGGGGGCATCGCTGGTGATCGCCTTCAATATCTCGGTATTGGGGCTGGCGGCCCATGTGCTGTTGCCTCTGTCGGCCTTTGTGTTCGCTGCGGCCGCCTCGCTACTGATTCTGGTGCTGTCACGCAGCCTGGGCGCTTCGGTGCATGCGGTGGTGCTGTTCGGTATTGCCCTGTTATTCGGTATCAACGCGGTGGTGGGCCTGATCCAGTTTATGGCCGATGCCGAGTCGGTCCAGCAGATTGTGTTCTGGACCATGGGCAGCCTGGCCAGGGCCAGTATGGACAAAGTGGCTATCGTGGCCCTGGTGCTGGCGGTGTGCCTGCCGTTTTCCCTTCGTAATGCCTGGGCCATGACCCTGTTGCGCAGTGGTGAAGAGCAGGCCCGCAGTCTGGGCATCCGGGTGGAGCGCATGCGCCTGGTGGTGCTGATGCGGGTGAGCCTGTTGACGGCGGCGGCCATGTGTTTCGTTGGGGAAATCGGTTTTATCGGCCTGGTGGCACCCCACATTGCCCGCTTGATGCTGGGGGAAGATCACCGTTTCCTGCTGCCGGGCAGCGCCCTGGCCGGGGCCGTCCTGCTGTCGTTGTCATCCATCGCCAGCAAGCTGCTGGTGCCGGGAGTGGTATTGCCTGTGGGTATTGTGACCGCACTGGTGGGTATCCCGCTGTTCATCACCCTGATCATTGGCCGCAGCAGGAGGGCCGCGTTGTGACCCTGAAGCTGCAATCCGTGAGCGCCGGCTACCGGAATCGATCCGTCTTCACCGGCCTTACCCTGCCGGAGATACCCGCAGGCTCACTGGTGGCCGTGGTCGGCCCTAATGCTGTGGGTAAGTCCACGCTGCTGAAATCCATCGCCGGCCTGCTGCCGATTGCCGGCACCATGACCTTTGCCGGGGAGAATCTGGCGGCGATTACTGCCCACCAGCGCATTCGTCGTGTCGGCTACCTGCCCCAACCACTGCCCCAGGCCATTCCCCTGGTGGCCTACGAAACTGTGTTCAGCGCCTGCCGCTCTGCCCGCGGCGACTGGTCCCGGGAAGAGACCGAGCTAGCGATCGAAGAGATTTTCGACACCCTGGGTATCCGGCAAGTGGCGCTTCGGCGACTGTCGGAAATGTCTGGTGGTCAGCGCCAGATGGTAGGGCTGGCTCAGGTACTGGTACGCCAGACACCATTGATGCTGCTGGATGAGCCTACCAGCGCCCTGGACCTGCACTGGCAGCTCAACGTACTCAATGCGGTGCGTGACACCACCAGCCGGACCGGCTCGATTGCCCTGGTGGCCAGCCACGATCTCAATCTGGCCCTGCGCTATTGCGACCAGGTTCTGGTGTTGTCTCCCGGCGGCCAGGCCGTGCTGGGCTCACCGGCACAGGTACTGACGCCGGAGCTGCTGGCCCAAACCTATGGTATCGAAGCCAGAATCGAACAGTGCTCTCGTGGACACCCCATCGTGCTGGCGGATCGTCCGCTATCCGCCAGTGTTAATTGACCCACTGATGTCGAGGAATCTGCCATGCCAACCATGAACGCCCAAGTGGCCACCACCGATCCCGGTCGCCTGATCAATCGCCTGTGCAAACACTTTCGCCACAAGATTGAGGCTGAGTGGACCGGGACCGATGGCAGGCTGACTTTCTCCATCGGTGAATGCCGGCTCGAAGCAGCAGACGGTAAGTTGCTTATGCGGTGCCAGTCACCCACCGAGACGGAGCTGGAGGAGCTGGGCCAGGTGGTAGCTTCCCACCTCATCCGCTTTGCCGGCGATGAGGTGGATAAGGTTCACTGGCAGGCCGCCAGCGACTGAGGTTGATCGCCGGTTTCCGGAACCCGCAGCCTCAGCTGGCGAAGGTCGCTGGATAGCACCCGGTAGCTGTCCGGGCCGAACCATTCCAGGGAGATGTCCAGAGGGGCCGGGTTGGCCAGCGACTGTTGCCAGTTTGCAAGCGTGTCCAGCAGTGGTCGGTAATCACAGGCGCCCTCCATCACCGGCACCATGCCTTGCCTTGAGCCTGCCGGTGAGTACACATTGGCCGGGGCAAACACGCCAAGCTGATCCCGCTGGTGGATATTCTTGAAGTGAAAATGCCTGACCCAGGGCGCCATCTTTTGCAGGGCAAGCTGTGGGTCCGCACCGGCCTCCCAGACATGCAGGACATCGAAGTTGATGCCCAGCGCCGGATGGTCAATGTCTGCCAACATTTCCAGGGTAGAGTCAACCGTATCGGCCAGGGTGCCGGGGTGTGTTTCCACCACCAGGGTCAGGCCTTCGTCCGCGACGCAACGGGTGAGCGTCTGCAGGCGTCGGGTCAGTGCCTTGCGCTGCCCCCGGTCAAGCTCGGCGCTGCCCTGATGGCCGGCAAACGTTCGCACTTTGGGTGCCTGCCAGTGCCGGGCCAGTTGGCAGAGGTCGCGGGTGTAGCGGATGGCCTCCTGTTCACCACCCTCCAGTGGCAGATAGTCGCTGACCATGGGAATGCCCAGTCCCTGGCTTTTCAGCCAGCGGCCATCCAGCCCGGGTTGCTGTAACAGGTGCCGGGCATGCACGCCCCAGAGTTCAATGCCGTCGAAGCCGGTGGCCCCGGCCCAGGTGGCCAGTTCCGGTAACGACACCAACTGGTGGCGGAATGAGATGGTACACAGGTGGAAGCGGATCATGGCAATACCTCCAGGTCGGACATCCGGGTGTCGGCGGTGGCGCCGGTGAGGTCGGGGTGTTGCTGCTGCCATTCCTGGAACAGCCCCTGCAGGCTGTCCTTGATGGCGAACTCCCGCCGATCCTGCTCGTCCAGCAGCTGCTCGACCCCGGCCAGCAGGGCAGGGTTGCCTGACATCACCAATTTCAGCGCCCGGTACTGGATTTGGGTGTAGGTTTTCACCAGCCGGTCAATGTCCTCGCACAGGGCCTCGAACCACGGATCGCCCTCGGCGGTGCGGCCCTGATCCTCCAGAAGCCAGGCAAAGGCGTGCTCGTAGGCGTACTTGCGAATCGCCATCACCGGAATCTCCCGAAATGCCCGGGGCAGGTTCGCCAGTGGTTGTCTGGCATCGGGCCCGGTATGGGCGCGCAGAATCTGCCGCAGGGCATCGGTAAACGGATTGGTATCCGCTTTCATGCACTGGGCAAAGTAGGCGGCAACCGTTTCCGCGGGCGTATGCCGGATTTCCAGACCGTCGAAACAGAAACCACCGGCAGCGGCCGGGGATCGGACCGATTCCAGAATCCGGGCTTTGGGCAGCACACCCTCCCAGCGAAAATCCGGGTCCGACATGAACCACTGCTCCGGGTCGTCCGTGGCTTCCAGCATCACGTAGTGGGGAAACGGGTTCTGGTGAAACTTGTTCTCCCGTTCCGGCAACCGGTAAAGGTCCAGCATGACCATGACCTGACGATCGGCAGGGCGCGTTTCCACCAGTTCAATCAGCCGGTCGATGTTGGCCTCTTTCGATTGCTGGTGGTTGTACCAGGGCTCAATGGTGACGCCATACAGCAGCCGGTACCACTCCCGGAACTGGTCGTGGCGGGTATGGGGCGAGTGGTAAGACAGAACCTGCTCCTCACTGACCGAGAAGTCCGCATCCCAGACGCCAAAGTAGAAGGGGCGGTGGTCCACACCCGGTGTGCGTTTGATGATCTCGCAGACACAGCTGACAAAACAATGCACTTTGATCACAGGGAAACCTCCGGATTGCCGGTGGCGACCAATAGCGCTTCCAGATCCTCAACGGTCTCGAGCTGATGGGTCAGCAGCGCTTCCTCCGGAACATGCAGGCCGTGCTCAAGTTCCAGGTGCACAATCAGTTGCAGCAGCATGATGGAATCAATCGCCAGGTCGGCGTTGAGGCGGGCCTTGGCCGAAAACACCGATAGCCGGGCGTCAGGTAGATGGTTTCGAATCACCGTTTCAATGGCGCTTCGGGTCAGGTTGGTTTTGCTCATGCCAGGACCTCCCGCTGACCCTTGTCAGCGAGGGATTCGCTTAACAGCCGGCGGCTGACCTTGCCGTTCGGGAGCCGGCTGATGCTTTCCACCTGTTCGATCAGTGACGGCACCTGGTGAGGTGACAGTCGGTCGCGGCTCCATTGTCGAAGCTGGTCGGTGTCGATGTCTGAATCCGCCACGAAACGCAGGCAAACCCGCTCACCGGCAAAGGCATCGGGTTGCTTGAAAGCCACCGCCTCGCGAATTCCTGGGTAGCCAAGGAACACGTCTTCCACCGCGCCCGGGTAGACGTTAATGCCGGCGACATTAATGGTGTCATCGGTGCGGGCCAGGAAGTGCAGCTGGCCCCGGTGGTCGAAATAGCCCAGATCCTTACTGTGGATGCGCTGTCCGGTGGCTTTTACCGTGATCAGGATTTCATCCGGTTGCCCGGCGGAGGCACCGGCCTGCACCGACAGGTGAGGCAGCGGGTGGCCCAGCAGGCCCGGCTCAGTCACGTCCGCGCTCACAGCCACGCAGCCGGCTTCGGAGCATCCATACTGCTGGCGCAGCCGCAGACAGCGGTCCCTAAGCTGAGTCAGCACCGGCGCGGGCAAAGGAGCCCCGGAGAGCATGACAGCATGCAGCATTTCCTGTTCCGGCAGCATCCGCATCAGCAGGCTAATCAGGGTGGGTGAGGCATAGAGCAGGTGCTCAGGCACCGCACGCAGTCGGGCAATAATGAATCGTGGGTTCAGATTGGTGACCACATGGGGTGCGATGCCCCGCTCCCGGGCAGCCAGCACACCACAGATCAGACCGTAGGAGTGGGTGACCGGACAGGCGACCACCGGCGTTAAGGCCCGGGCCTCAGTAAAATGGGCGACATAGGCGGCCAGTTCCCGGTCTATGTCGCGCCAGGGCCGGGTGATGGTCTTGGCCTTACCCGTGGTGCCGGAGCTGAGCTGAATCAGCTCACCACCCTCGGCCGAAGCCGTCCGTGTCACCCCGCCAAGAGTTTCCGGCGTTACCTCCTGCAGTTGCTCGCCGAACAGCAGGTAGCTGCAGCCGGTGTCCTCGGCCAGGGCTTTGGCAGCAGGGTAGGGTGTGCCGGGGTGAATGGGCAGTACGCTGGCGCCAAGGGGCTTCAGCCAGAGACACAGGGCCAGCCAGTGGGCGGTGTCTTGCAGGCAGACCGCAAATCGGCAACCGACCGGCGACTGGAACTCGGGCCGCTCCGCCAGGCCCCGGACAATATGATCACAGTCGGCCTGGCTGTAGGGGGTGTTGTCGACGTAAAACAAAGGTGCAGTCACGGTAACCTCTCGTGATGGTGATCGGTAGGGGGCATCGATGTGGAATCCGGTCCCGAAGCCAGGGGGTTGATTACCCGGAGGCAATGGCTTTGGTTGTCTGGCTGCAGCTTGCGGCGCAGCAGGGATTCGGTCTGAAGTGTTGACTGGTCCCAGGCCAGCCTGTGCAAGCGGGAGGTCAGATACGGGTGTTGCCGTGCGTAATCGGTCAGGATCGTCCTGACCCGGTCCCAGAAGCGGGTTTCGTTAAATCCGTAGGCCTCATCCAGCAGCAGCGCCAGCTCACTCAGATTGAAGATAAACAGGGTATCCATGACCAGTTCCCGCAGGGCTTCCGGGCCGCTCATACGGTAGTACTGGTCGTCTGGTGCCTGATCGTAGAGCGCCTGTCGCGGGCCAAAGTCTGGTTCAGGAGTGGCCGGGGGCAGGTAGTCACGGGCGTACTCGACGCTGTCGTGGAAATCCCGAAGCATCAGCGCCCTGGGCCAGCCGTCGCGCACCACCAGCAGACTGTTCTGGGCATGGGCCTCGAGGCCGACACCGTGGGCCGCCAGCATATGCCAGACCGGCAGGATGACGGCTTTGAGCGTGGCTTCCAGCCAGGGGCCCAGGCCGTAGTGCTCTACCCACGGGTGGATGAACGGCATGCCGTCAGGTTGCCACTGGAACAGGGCGTTCAGGGGGATGGCCTGCTCACCGTCATTAAGCAGGGAGCTGATGCTGGCACGCCAGATGGCGGCCAGTTCTCCTTCAAGCCCTGCACTGCCTGTGCCCCGGTCACGCCCAGTGTTAACGCCCAGGCTGGCATATTCGGGCAGCAGGCGGAGAGGGTAGGCAGCGTCGAATTGCGAGTCAGCGGCCAAAATCGCTTCAAGCCAGCGGCTGATGGCCGGCGCTGAAGGCACCGAGTGGGGTTCCAGGTGCCTGCGGGACGAGGTGTTATGGATGCCCAGTGGCAGTTTGATGCAGGCGTTCGCCGGCCGGCTGACGTTGAACAGGGACCGCAGTGACTGCCCCGGCCGGTAACGGTCTCCCAGGGGCCCCAGGCTTCTGATGCCCAGTGCGGAAAGCCGGGAGGCCTGGGGCCCCTGGCAGAGTTGCTGCCATTGCCAGGGGTGGGTTGGCAAGGCACCGCAGTGTTGCCAGTCAACGCCCGCCCGGTGGAATGCGGCCCGCAGCAGATAGGCCTGTTCCCGACCGAGTTCCGACTGCCAGAACGCAAGGTCCGGAGCCAGCAACTGCGAATCCAGATAGCGTCGGGGAACCGCCACCCAATGGAGACGGAACCCGATGCTGGTTTCCGGGCTATAGCGCACCAGGTCATCGCCCTGGAATCCCAGTCGGCTCTTGTAACAGGGGTGGTAGGGGTGACCCTCGTGCAATGCACAGTCCAGCGCTTCGCCGTGCAGGGCCCGCCGTTCCCGCGGGCCACGGGCCCGATACAGGGCGTCGAGTCTTTCGGTGTTTCCGATGGTGGCGACAAGTTCTTTTAACAGCGCTTGCTGCTGCGTGCTCGCGGCCGGCAACTGGCCGACCAGCCTGGCCAGCGACGTTGAGGTTGATGGTTGTTCCTGCCCCAGGGTCAGGGTGCTCATATCCAGCCGCAACCGGCCAAAGCCACGAACCCGAGCGCGGCAGCGCCCGGGCAGGCTGCCGATCCGGAACGACAGCCATTGCCAGCCGGAGCGGTTGTCATTGCATGGGCGGTAGGGGATCAAACGCTCAAACAGCAGGGCTTCCAGCAGTTGCCGGAGCACGCGCTGTGTTGGCGACTCGGTCAGGGAGATGACCGGGCTTAGCCCTGTCATCGGTGACGGTGTTTGCTCACGCAGCGCCATGATCTGCCCCAACAGCCTGAACAGGAAAACTTGGCTGCGGCGCTGCGTGCGCCAGACCGCGAAGAGGATTGGCAATACTGGTGTACACCGCCATTTCCAGCTCGGCATTCAGCTCATCAACATCGTGTACTCGAGTCAGCAGGTTGCCCTTGTACGGCAGGCGACTGTCCTCGAGCAGGAGATTGACCAGTGCCCGGGCCGGGCCATGGAGCCGGGTGTGTTCGGAGCGGAGAAACTGCCGAAACTGCCGGATCAACACCGATTCCGGAATCAGGCCGTCCAGGCCGAACCGGGCGATCACGGAGAACACCTGGTTGACGATCAGGTAGTAGCAGAAGCGGTCCCGGATCATGGCATCCCGGTAGAACAGTTCCGGGGTTTCCGACAGGTCCGGGCACTGCTCTGTCAGTTGTTTGCGAAACGTTTCCGAAAGGTAGTAACCCTGATTGTCCCGGTAGTAATAGCAGCGAGGATAGCCACCACCAATATCCAGCAGGCTGTTCTGCTGGTGTGCCTCCAGGGCAATACCGTGGTCGTCATAAAGCCGGAGCGCCGGGCCAATGGCGCAGGCAAGATAGTGCTGGAACCAGTCCAGAGTGACCGCGGCCATGCTTCGACTCTCGTTCAAAGCCAGGCCCTCGATCAGATCCATTAACCGGGAATTACGGCCGGGCATTGGATCCTGGGTCAACGCGGCCATGCTGATCACACCCTGGTCCTGGCCTGCAGTGAAGGGATTGTTCCGGAAAATGACTTCAAAGCCGCTCTCGGCCTGCCCGGGTAGGGAAACCGTCAGATAGGCCGGGTCCTGCAGGATGCGGAAGCCGGGTTCAGACTCCGCGAACCCGGTCTGCCGGATCAGTCTGGACATCACCACACCCGCTTTCAGCTCGTGAGCCTTGTTGACCCGGAGCGAGTTGGTCACTTTCACCGGAATGGAAAACTTCAACATCCATTCTGCCTGTTCACTGTAAACCGTGCGCACGGAAGACGTGGCAGAGAACTCCGGCCCCAGAGCGCCGAGCGGATGAATCAGCCCCTGCTCGATGGCGACCAGCACCGACGGCTGTGCAAGTAACCACTGCGCTTGAAGTGGGTGTGCCGGAACCAGAGTATGATTGTCTGGCAGGTTCAGGGAGGCATGGCCACTGTTCAACAGGGTTTCCGCCATGGTGCTGGCGGGCAATGGACCGTCCGAGTCTTGCTCCACGTAGTCTTGATGGACCAGAAAATAATGAAGCCGGAATCGCCCGCTTAGCTCGGGCGCATAAGCCGTTTGCTGCCATTCCGACATGCCCTGGCGGCTTTTGGGGGTGGGGTGAGTGGCGTGGCCAAACAACAACGACTGTTCTGAATCGATGAATCGGTTGGTCAAAAGCCGGGGGTCGTGGCGGCGCTGTTCCAGGTAACGGGTCATCACCCCGTAGCTGTCTGTTAGTCGGTGCAGGAACTCCAGTTCCCGGAGTTTACGAAGTTCCGGAACCATACCGCCGGAAAGTGCATAGAGCTCGCGTACCAGAAGACACATGGCCTGGAACGGTTCGATGTCTGACCAGCAATGACGACCGTTTAGCCACTGGCGCACCTTGCCATAGCGGTGCCGGCCGACGGGGGAACGGTAAAGGATATCGACAGCAAGCCGGGCCCGCTGGGTGTTCAGGGGCAGTTCGCACACCCATGAGCCGGAGAAACAGCTGCCGGGGTCATGAAGGCGTTGGCTGGCGGCCAGCCAGTGGCCGGGATCAATTTCCTGAAGATAGCCATGCAGGAAGGCCTGAAAACTTGCCTGTTCGGCAATCGCCCGGGCAGACGGTCCCATGTCGACACTCCGATTCCAGAATTTGGAGTAAATCTAAATGAGAATCGAGTGCAGGTGAAATATTTTTACATTTTTTACATTTGGTTTGGTGCGTTGATCACCCTCTGAGGACGGAAACGCAAAAACAGCGCCACGGCCAGCCCGAACGTGAGCCATTCGGCAAGGGGCAGTGCCACCAGTAGCGGCCACTGTGGCGCGAACTGGGCAATGCCTATCAGTAACAGCGCAGGAAGAATCAGGCTTCGGGAAAAGGCCACCAGGGCGGAGGGGATGGGTTTGTGCATGGCGGTCAGGTAAACCGACAACAGTACGTTAATACCGTTGACCAGGAATAACGGCCAGAGGATGGTCAGGAACCGGTCGGCCAGTTCGGCGGTGGCGGGGTCTGCGGCGGTGTCGAGAAACAGCCGGACGACCTGGTTTCCGAACAGCCAGACCGTGGCCACCAGCGCCAGTGCCAGGCTCAGGATGACGGTTGCCCCACAGCCCATAAAGCGCCGGATACGCTCGGCGTTGCCGGCCCCCAGGTTGTGGCTGATCAGCACATGCATGGCATCTGAAATGCCGTAGAACACCATCAGGCTCAGGAAAATCAGATAGTTCACGACGGTGAAGGCGGCTACCCCGGCCACACCCTGAGTGGTCATCAGCAGCCAGTTGATCAGCAGCATGACCAGCCCCACCGAGAGCTCGTTGATCCACTCCGAAACGCCATTGGCAAATGCCTGGGGCACTTCCCGCCAGTGTTTTTGATAAAGCCCGAAGCGCAGCTTGCGCTCCGGCTTGAGAAAATAACGGGCCAGAACGCCGAACTGCAGCACCTGGGCCAGGCCAGTTGCGATGGCGGCGCCACGCAAACCGTAATCCAGATAGCCCACCAACAGGGCGTCGAGCAGGATATTGGCGGCGGCCCCCGTTACCAGGGCCGTGGTTGCCAGCCCGGGGAAACCGTCCACCCGCACGAAGTAATACAACACCATGGTGACAAGCTGAGCCACCAGCACCCAGATGATCACCAGAAAATACTCGGACATCAGCGGGTAGATGTCCGGGGAGGCCCCCAGCACTCGATAGATCGCATCGTGGAACAACAACCCCGCCAGGGCCCCGGTTATGGCGAGGGCCAGCGTGGCCATCAGGCACTTGCTGAAGATCGCAGACGCGGCTTCCGTTCTGCCTTCGCCCAGATACCGGCCAGCCCGAACCGTACCACCAATGGCGAGGGCCAGTGCCATGCCAAACAGAAAGGTAAACCAGGGAATCAGCAGGTTCAGCGCCGCCAGCGCCTCGGCCCCGGCAAAGTTGCCAATAAAAATGCCATCAACAATGTTGGCGGTGGTCAGCGCCAACAGCCCCGCCACCGAGGGCAGGGCATAGCGGAAAAACACCGGCCAGAAGGGGCCAGTCAGTATAGGGTTGTCGGATTCCTTACCGGTATCTGCGTCCATCGTTCGCTTGCCCGTTACCTCAGTGAATCAGCCAAACAGCTCCTGCAGTTTCTCACCTGGATCTGGCGCGCGCATGAACGACTCGCCCACCAGGAACCCGTAGATGCCCCGGCTGGTCATGGCGTCCACGTCGGCGCGGGTCATGATGCCGCTCTCGGTGATGGTCAGCCGGTCGTGGCCAATGCGCTGGTGCAGGTCAAACGTGGTGTTCAGCGACACCTCGAAGTTGTGCAGGTTGCGGTTATTGATGCCTACCAGCGGCGTGCTCAGGGTCAGGGCATCGTCCAGCTCCTTGCCGTCGTGCACTTCCACCAGAACATCCAGCCCAATCTCGTGGGCAATGCCTTCGAGTTCCTGCATCTGCGCTTTGGTCAGGCAGGCGGCGATCAGCAGGATGCAGTCAGCACCAATGGCGCGGCTCTCGTAGACCTGATACGGGTCCACCATGAAGTCCTTGCGGATCACTGGCAAGCTGCAAGCCGCGCGGGCGGCTTTAAGGTAGTCCTCGTGGCCCTGGAAGAAATCTTTGTCAGTAAGCACGGACAAGCAGGCTGCGCCGCCTTTTTCGTAGCTTTCGGCAATGCGTTCCGGTTCAAAAGGGTCGCGCAGGATGCCTTTGCTGGGAGATGCCTTCTTGATTTCAGCGATCACGGCAGGCCGTTGTGCGTCGATCCGTTTCCGAAGGGCATTGGCGAAACCTCGGGCGGGCGCCTGATCACCGGCCATGGCTTTCAGATCGCTAATCGAAACCTTCGGTTTTCGTTCGTCTATTTCCTCCCATTTCCGGTCAACGATTTTCCGAAGAATAGTAGGAGTTTTGTCCAAATGTCTGTCAGTCATAGCAGGCCCGTATATGGTATGCGAGGCCGGCTGCGGGGAGGCTTTCCAAAACTCTCTGTAGCCAGGGATGGCTACAGCGAAGCCCTACAGGGACGTACTTGTGGGCGTGTTTTGGAAAGCCTCCCCGCAGCCGGTCGCCCAGCAGCAAAGTTAAAGGCGCGTGATCAAAAGCACTGTGAAAAATCCGCCAGCTCCGACATCTTGCCGGCAGCCAGGCCGGAACCCATCGCGTCCAGTGCCATGTCGACGCCCTCTTTGGCGGTCCTGGCCAAGCCGGCGACATAAATGGCTGCGCCGGCATTCAGGGCGATCATGTCTCGGGCTTTTTCGGTGGTTTCGTCGTGGCTGCGGCCGAAAGCGGCGCGAATGAGTTTCAGAGATGCATCGGCACCATCCACAGACAGACCCACCAACGACTGGCTCTTGATGCCAAGGTCTTCCGGGGTCAGATCGTACTCGGTGATTTCGCCGCTTTTCAGCTCCGCCACATGGGTGGACGACGCCAGGCTGATTTCATCCAGGCCATCTTTGGAATGCACCACCATAATGTGCTCTGCACCCAGGCGCTGCAGCACTTCCGCCATGGGCCGGCACAGTTCCCGAGAGAATACGCCAATCAGCTGACGAGTCACGCCCGCCGGGTTGGTCATCGGGCCAAGAATATTGAAGATAGTCCGGCAACCCAGTTCCCGGCGTGGGCCAATGGCGTGTTTCATGGCGCCGTGGTGGGCCGGGGCAAACATGAAGCCGACGCCGATCTGCTCTACGCAGCGGGCCACTTCCTCCGGTTTCATGTTCAGGTTGATGCCGGCTTTTTCAATCAGGTCGGCGCTGCCACTCTTCGATGACACGCCCCGGTTGCCGTGCTTGGCCACATACCCGCCAGCGGCGGCCACTACAAACGACGCGGCAGAGGACACGTTGAACAGGTTAGCGCCGTCGCCGCCGGTGCCGACGATATCCACCAGCGGGCTGGCGTTGACGGCGACCTTGGTGGCCAGCTCGCGCATCACTTCGGTGGCGCCGGTGATTTCATCGATGGTTTCGCTTTTCAGGCGCAGGCCCATCAGAAAGGCGCCGATCTGGGCGTCTGTGGCCTCGCCGTTCATCACGATGCGCATCACATCTTTCATCTCTTCCCGGGACAGGTCCAGATTGGAGGCAATGCGGTTCAGGGCTTGTTTCATGTCCATGGGGTGGGCCTCTTGTTATGTTCTCAGGAAGTTGCGCAGCAGTTCGTGGCCCTGTTCGGTCATGATCGACTCTGGGTGGAACTGCACGCCTTCAATGGGCAGGGTCTTATGGCGCACGCCCATGATTTCTTCAACGGAACCATCGTCGTTGCGGGTCCAGGCGGTGACTTCCAGGCAATCCGGCAGGGTGTTCTTGTCGATCACCAGGCTGTGGTAACGGGTGGCCTGCAGGGGGTTGTTCAGGCCCCGGAACACGCCCACGTCATTGTGGTACACCGCCGACACCTTGCCATGCATCACCTTGCCCGCGCGGATGATGTCGCCGCCGTACACCTGGCCAATGGCCTGGTGGCCGAGGCAGATGCCCAGGATTGGCAGTTTGCCGGCGAAGTGGCGAATGGCGTCCATGGAGATGCCCGCCTCGTTCGGTGTACAGGGGCCCGGGGAAATCACCAGTCGCTCCGGTTTCAGGACTTCAATCTGCTCAATGGTGATTTCGTCGTTCCGGTATACCTGCACATCGGCACCCAGCTCCGCCAGGTACTGCACCACGTTGTAGGTGAAGGAATCGTAGTTATCGATCATCAGCAACATAATCTGTTCCTCCGCCTCAATGGTCGTAGTCGTTGTAGGTCATGGCCACGGCACGGAAAATCGCGCGGCCCTTGTTCATGGTTTCTTTCCATTCGAGGCGGGGAATGGAGTCTGCCACCACGCCGGCGCCGGCCTGGATGTGCAGGGTGTTGTCCTTGATCACCGCAGTGCGGATAGCGATGGCGGTGTCCATGTTGCCGTTGAACGACAGGTAGCCCACGGCGCCGCCGTAGACGCCACGCTTCACCGGTTCCAGTTCGTCGATGATTTCCATGGCGCGGATTTTCGGGGCGCCACTCAGGGTGCCCGCTGGCAGGGTGGCGCGCAGCACGTCCAGGCAACTGGTGCCCTGTTTCAGGCGGCCGGTGACATTGGAAACAATGTGCATGACGTGGGAATAGCGCTCCACGATCATCTTGTCGGTCAGCTTCACGGTGCCGGTTTCCGATACCCTGCCGGCGTCGTTGCGGCCCAGATCGATCAGCATCAGGTGCTCGGCGATCTCTTTCGGGTCGGCCAGCAGTTCTTTTTCGAGGGCCTTGTCTTCGGCATCGGTGGCGCCGCGTTTGCGGGTGCCGGCAATAGGACGAACGGTGACTTCCTCGTCTTCCACCCGGGCCAGGATTTCCGGAGACGAGCCGACAATGTGGAAGTTTTCCAGATCCAGGAAGTACATGTACGGCGATGGGTTGAGCACGCGCAGCGAACGGTACAGGTTTAGCGGCGGTGCCTCGAACGGGATCGACATGCGCTGGGAGATAACGGTCTGCATCACGTCGCCGTCCAGTACGTAGCCCTTGATCTTGTCCACCGCCGCTTCGAATTTGTCCTGGCTGAAGCCGGAGATGAAATCGCTTTCGTCCACCACCTTGCCGCGCAGATGTTCCGGGGTGCGCGGGGCGTTGGCAGTCTGGCGGTGTAGCCGGTTTTCCAATTCGTCGATGCGGGCCTGTGCCGTTTGGTAGGCACCGTTAAGTGATGGGTCGGCGTGCACGATCAGGTGCAGCTTGCCTCGCAGGTTGTCGAACACCACGATTTCATCGGACACCATCAGCAGGATGTCCGGGGTGCCGATTTTGTCGGGCGGGCAGCTGTGGCGCAGGCGTTTCTCGATGTAGCGCACGGTGTCATAACCGAAGTAACCCACCAGGCCACCATTGAAACGGGGCAGTTCCGGCAGGTCCGGGGCGTTGAACCGTTGCTGGTAGTCGTCCACGAAAACCAGGGGGTCGTCCACTTCGGCCTGTTCAACCACCTCGCCGTTGCGGCTGACCTCAATGCGGTGGTCAAAAACTTTCAGCACTTCCCGGCTCGGCAGGCCAATAATGGAATAACGGCCCCATTTCTCTCCGCCCTGTACCGACTCGAACAGGTAGGAGTAGGGCCCACTGGCCAGTTTCAGATAGGTGCTGAGGGGCGTGTCCAGGTCCGCCAGTACTTCGCGGTATACGGGGATACGGTTGTAGCCGGCTTCAGCGAGCTCGTGGAATTGCTCGGGTGTCATGGTTCGGTTTCCTGAAATCTGATCTGCGTTTTGTCAGAACGGTGTTACACCGCTGTGACCGGTGGTGCGGGCAAGCAGGCATGCGCCATGGGCCCTGTGGCTTGCTCAGCCGGTGCGCCATCGCCACCATCGTGTTGCGCGGGTTGTCAGGATGCCTCGCGCTGCAGTCAGATTCAGTCCCTGCACGGCAGGAATCTCCCGAATGGATGTGTTCAAAGTAAAACGTCCTTGCGAGATTACAAAAGCTGGGCCAGCGAATCAACAACAGCGTCTGCGCCGAGGCTGTCTACCGGCCCGCCAAAATTGTAGCCATACCTCACGGCTACGCATGGGATGCCCGCCGCCAGGGCAGCTTTTACGTCGGCTTTGGAGTCACCGACCATCACCGTGGTACCACGGGTGCCGCCCAGTTGTTCCATGGCGTGCAGCAGCGGCGCTGGGTCTGGTTTCTTCACTGGCAGGGTGTCGCCGCCAACCGACAGCTCAAACCACCGGTCCAGGCCGGTTTTCTCCAGCAGTGGCTGAACGAACTGGTCCGGCTTGTTGGTCACCACGGCCATCCGGCAGCCCAGGCCTTTCAGGTGCTCAAGGCATTCGTTGACGCCGTCAAACACCACCGCATGGCGGCCGTTCAGTTGTCCGTAGGCGTGGTAGAAGATCGCCAGCGCGTCTTTGAACAGTGCGTCATCTTTGGGCGCGGCGGGTTCCCAGTCGGTTTTCCCGGCAAGGGCACGGCGCACCAGTACCGGGGCGCCATTGCCAACCCAGTTGCGTACTTTCTCAAGCCCGGCCGGGCTCCTGCCGAGGTGTTCCAGCATCTGGTCTACCGCAGCGGCCAGGTCGGGGGCGCTGTCCACCAGGGTGCCGTCCAGATCAAACAGGGCCACGCCCGGCCAGCGGGCGTTGAACAGACCTTTCAGGCTCATCCGCCAATCACCTTGCGGGCCTGCTCCAGTTCCTCGCGCATGGCGTCGATGGTGGCCTTGTAATCCGGGGTGTTGAATATGGCAGAGCCGGCCACGAAGGTGTCGGCGCCGGCTTCGGCGATTTCCCGGATATTGTCGGTTTTCACGCCGCCGTCGATTTCCAGGCGAATGTTGTAGTTGCTGGCATCAATCTTCTTGCGGGCTTCCTTGAGCTTGTCGAGGGTGCCGGGGATGAACTTCTGGCCACCGAAGCCCGGGTTTACCGACATCAGCAACACCATGTCGAGCTTGTCCATCACGTAATCCATGTGGCTCAGGGACGTGGCGGGGTTGAACACCAGCCCGGCCTTGCAGCCGCCGTCGCGGATCAGTTGCAGGGAGCGGTCTACGTGGTTGCTGGCTTCCGGATGGAAAGTAATGTAGCTGGCACCGGCGTCAATGAACATGCGGATCAGGTCATCCACCGGGGAGACCATCAGGTGCACATCGATGGGTGCAGTCACACCGTGCTTGCGCAGGGCCTCGCACACCATGGGGCCGATGGTCAGGTTGGGGACATAGTGATTGTCCATCACATCAAAGTGAACCACGTCGGCACCAGCGGCCAGTACGTTGTCGACTTCCTCGCCCAGGCGGGCGAAATCAGCGGAGAGAATGGATGGGGCAATCAGGTAAGGGTTCATCAAAGGCTCTCTTGATCAGGTGAGTTATCGGCGGCACAGGAACCCTGCTAGTCTATCAGTTTGCCAGGCATTTTCGCAGCGCGAGGTAAGCGGTTTTGATCACAGGTCGAGCAGGTATTGGGGTTCTCTGGTTGCTGTTGGCCGGGCTGGCATTGACGGTATCGGCCCAGGAGAGCGAGCCGGAACCGGGTCAGGGCACACAACAGGCTATGGAAAGCAGGGCGACGGCGGTGACCGGCCTGGGCGAGTGGTCGTTGGCCCGGATGTTTCCTGAGCGGGCGGTGTGGCTGGATCTGGATGACGATAGCCGGGCACTGGCGCTGTTCCAGCCAGAGCTGAAAACACCGGCACGTGGCGCGCTGATTGTGCTGGCAAACGAAGGGCAGACCGCGGCTGAAGGTCTGGCAGGCGGGCTTCTTGATACCCTGGCGGAGCGTGGCGTGGCAGTGATGACGCTGGGGCTTCGGCCGCCTCCGGAAAGTGTGGTTCGGCGCCGACAACAACGGCTGGTGCCAGAACCTCAGGAGCCAGCTCCGCCAGAGGATGACCAGCTGCAATCCTCGGTGATGATTGACGTGGCTGAGGAAGAAGCCCTGGAGGAGGTGATGTCAGACTACCGCAACTCTATCCGCGAGCTGCTGGATGCCGCCGCTGGCGAGCTGCAGCGGCGCGGATACGAGCGCCCGGCGGTGTCGGGTATTGGCTGGTCGGCCGATTATGTGACGGCCTGGGCACTGGGCCAGGGGGCGTTGTCCGGGGTGATCTGGCTGGCGCCACGTTTCTCCGGTGAAAGGTTGCCGGAATTGCCCGCTATGTTGTCGGCAGACAGGCCGTGGCGGGTTCTCGACCTGCACGCCATGGATGACGCCGGCCGGCATCCGGCGGTTGCGCGGGCGGCTGCCCTGGCGCGGGAGCAGGTCAGTGGTTATCGGCGCCAACCCATGGCATTGTCAAACCCACCACAACGGGCCGATGCGGAGCGGGTGGCCAGCCGGATTCAGGCCTGGATGAATCGATGACCGGGACAGCATCGGCGGCGCAACATCTGATTAAAGCGGCCGGTGGCGCTGCTTGATCAGTTCCCAGGCCTGCTGGTAGCGAAGCAGTCGATCCTTGGCCATGGCCAGTTCTGATGGTGTCAGTTTCTGCTGGGCGAGTTTGTCTGGATGACATTCGGACACCTTCTTTCTGTAGGTCCGTTTGATGGATTCCAGGTCGTCCCGTCGGGTCACACCGAGGATCTGGCAGGCCTGTTCATAGGTATCCGGTTTGGCTGCAGGGCCGGCGTTACGGATCCAGACTTTGCTGGCGTAGCTTTCAAAGATGTCGTCGCTGACCGCCACGGGCAGGCCGATGTGGTCGATGGCATCTTCGCAGCGGTAGCGCCGGGCTTTGCCGGGCTGGCCCAGTACCTGGGCACCGTGGCACAGGCAGATGGCCGTCTTCAGGGCTGGTCCGGGCCATATCGCTGCCAGCAAACGGAACAGCAGGCCCTGCCTCAGGGGTAGCTGGCTGGCGGCCTTGCCCCGCTGGAACTGATCAATCGCCTTCTTGCGTTGGCGGTTGGAAAGGCCAAGGGCTTTCATCAGGGCCTCGGCGTAACGGATGTCTGCTTCCATCACCCGGCCGTCGGCCTTGGCAATGTAGCCGAGGAAAAAGAACAGGGGTTTGCGGCACCAGCGCGGCAGCCTTGCTCTCTCCATCAGGGTGCTGGCCTGGTGCCCGCAACTGGACAGCTCTTTGAGCAGGTCGGAGAACACCGACTCCAGTCTCGCGGGTAACGGTGGCGTGCTGGGTTTGCTCATGCCTGGTGCCTGCCGTCGGCGAGTTGCCTGTCCAGCTTGGCCAGTCTGGCCGGGGTACCAACATCCACCCAGCGGCCACCATGATAGAGGCCCCGAACCTGATGGCTTGCCATGGCCTTGCGAAGCACCGGGCCCAGCTTGCCGGATGTGTCATCCAGGCCATCGAACAGCTTTCGATGCAGCAGGCTGATACCGGTGAATGTGAGTTTGCTGCCGCCGCTTGTGATCAGGGCGCCATCGGCTTCAAGGTGAAAATCCCCCTCCGGGTGGTGCTCGGGGTTATCCGTCATCACCAGAACGGCAAGGCAGTTATCCTGTTCCGGAGGCTGCAGGTCCGATAACGAGACATCGCTCCAGATGTCGCCATTGATCACCAGAAACCAGTCGTCTCCCCGGTCGGTAAGCAACGGCAGCGCCCGGACGATGCCGCCGGCGGTTTCCAGTGGCTCGCCCTCGGCCGAGTAGCGAATGCTCAGGCCAAACTGCTTGCCATTGCCCAATTGCTGCTCTATCTGCTCACCCAGCCAGGCGTGGTTGATGACGACGTCGCGGAAGCCCGCGTCACGCAGGTGTTCCAGGTGATGAACGATCAGCGGCTTGCCGCCGGCGACCAGGAGTGGTTTCGGGGTGGTCAGGGTCAGCGGGCGCATGCGTTCGCCCTTGCCGGCGGCCAGGATCATGGCTTTCACAGCTGGCTGCTCTCCTGCCTGGGAACGGGGCCAATGCGCTGTTCAATGGCGGGCAGTACGCGGTCGCACAGCCATTCATGGAAGTGTCGGAGCGCCGGTTGCCGGGCGCTGGCATCTCGCAGGTAAGAAACGGTGCGGGGGATGTCGTCCAGGTATCCGGTTTTACCATCCCGGATTGCCAGGCGGGCAAAGATACCGGCGGCCTTCAGGTGCCGTTGCATGCCCATCAGCTCAAACCATTGCCGAAAGGTATCCGGGTCTGCGCGATGCAGGCCGGCCGCGAGGCCGGCTGTGCGGAAATATTCGAGCCAGTCGGCGATCTGGTGTTCGGGCCAGCGCACGTAGCAGTCTTTCAGCAGGGAAACGACATCGTAGGTGACCGGTCCGCGCACCGCGTCCTGGAAATCAATCACCCCTGGGCGCTTGCTGCCAGCCAGTACCAGCAGGTTCCGGGAATGGTAGTCCCGGTGCACCGTGACCTCGGGTTGCGCCAGGGCGCTCTCCTTCAGGAGCGCAAAGGTGGTGTCCAGCAGTGCCCGTTCCTGGTTGCTCAGTGTCAGTTGCAGGTGTTGCTCCAGCAGCCAGTCGGGGAACAGCGCCATCTCCCTGTCCAGCAGCGCTTCATCGTAAGGTGGCAGCGGGTAATCGCCCGGCGAGGACACCTGACCGATCTTGACCAGCTCATCCAGTGCCTGCCGGTACAGTGTCTCGGCGTTGGCCTGGGCCAGGGCCGGCAGCATCAGCTGGTCGCCAAAGTCTTCCAGCAGCAGGAAGCCCAGGGCCAGGTCTTCAGCGGCAATGGCGGGGACCATAATGTCCTGCTGGCGCCAGTGTCGGGCGATGGCCACAAACGGCCGGCAGTCTTCGTGCTCGGGAGGGGCATCCATAACGATAAACGGCACCGGGGTTTTGCCAGTGGTGCTTTGCCAAACCCGGAAGTACCGGCGGAAGCTGGCGTCACCGGAAACCGGCTCGGGGCTGGCAGTTTCAAAACCGGGTATGTGCCTGACCCATTCGGTCAGCCGTTGCAGGCGGATATCCATGATGATGCTGCGCTTCCTGAGTTCAATGACTGAGTGCAAACGTTAGCAGAGCAGTATAAAGAGCGTAAAACGGATTTGCAGCGGTGTTTCCGTTAACAAGCCCGTGGGGCGCGTGTAAACTAGGCAGCTGTTTTTCTTCAAGCCCCATTCACCCGGAACAGGAACTTCGCTACCGTGCCCAGCCGTTACCGTTACCTGTCGTGGCCCCAGCACCGGTTCGCCAGGCTCCTGTTGGCAATGGCGCTTTTGCCTGTTTCCGGAGTAGCAAACGCCCAGGAGCAGGCTCCCAGTGCGGCGGAAATCGACTGGCGCCCCCGTAGTGAGCTGCCGCCCGAGGTGAGGGATCGATTACCGGTATTTTGTGAAGGCGGATACCTGCCATCGTCGTCGGCTGGCGGCCAGATGCCCTTGCTGTCCGGAGCGGAGACCGGCGGGGCACCGCTGGAGGCCAGCGCCCTGAACGCCCGCTATGAGCTGAATTCCGAGTTGTTCCTGCAGGGCGATGTGCGCCTGCGCCAGGGTGAATTCCAGGCTACAGGTTCTGAAGCCCGTTATAACCAGCAAACGGGGGAGCTGGACCTTGTCGGTCCGCTGGTCAGCCGTGGCGACGGGTTTTTACTGACCGGCGACAGCGCCCGTTACTCGGTGGAGTCCGGGCAACTGGACATCAACACCGCCACCTTCCTGCTGCATGACGCCGAGATGCGGGGCCGGGCATCGTCGTTGTCCCGGGTGGGGGAGCACCAGGTGCTGATCACCGATGGCATGCTGACCACCTGCGGGCCTCATCAGAACGACTGGTCTATTGTTGCTTCCGATATTGCCCTGGATCAGGAGGAAGGATTTGGCACCGCCCGCCACGTTCGCCTGGAAGTGTTGGATACCCCGGTGTTCTACTGGCCCTACATCACCTTTCCCATTGATGACCGCCGCAAGACCGGTTTCCTGTACCCCCAGTTCGGTTCCTCCAGCGCCGGCAGTGGCGGCTATCTGGCCTTACCGTATTACCTGAACCTTGCACCTCATTACGATGCCACCCTGACACCCCAGTACATTCATGGTCGTGGGCTGTTTACCGAAGTAGAAGGGCGTTACCTGAGTCGCTTTGGTGAATCGGTCCTGCAACTGGGTTATATCGACAACGATTCCGCCTTCAAGGCTGACAATCCAGGCGAGGGTGGCGATCGCTGGGCACTGGATTTCACCACCCGGGCCCGGTTTGGCGGGGGTTGGACCGGTTACGGGGACTACTCGGTGGTCTCTGACCAGGACTACCTCAGTGACCTCAACCGCTCCCTGGAAATCGATCAGGCAACGCACCTGCAACGTCGCGGGGGTGTGCGTTATTCCGGCAATAACCAGTATTTCGATGCCTACCTGAACGGTTACCAGACCATCCGGGACCGGATCGCCGATGTCGACAAGCCCTACGCCCAGTTGCCGGAGATTCTTTACGCCGGAACCGGCGAATTCGGGCACGTCGAGGCCAATCTCGAGAGCCAGTACACCTGGTTCTATCGCGACAACGAGAATCTGACCGGCCTGGACCGGGCCAACGGCCAGCGGGTTCGGGCCATTCCGGAACTGGCCCTGCCTGTGCGCAGGCTCTGGGGTTTCACCCGGCCGTCGGTCAGTCTGGATTACACCCGCTATGACCTGGAAGATTACACTCAGGGCAGCGGCAGCTTTGACCGAACGGTGCCGGTGTTTGAGTGGGATAACGGGCTGTATTTCGATCGCCGCTCCAGCCTGTTCGATGTGCCGTACAACCAGACCCTGGAGCCCCGGCTTTATTACGCCTGGGCCGATGCCGATGCTGACCAGAATCACATCCCGGACTTTGATACCGGGCTCAAGAGTTTCCGCTTCGACCAGTTGTTTGAGCGGGATCGCTTCACCGGCGGTGACCGGGTGGGTGACGCCAACCAGTTGACCGTCGCCCTGACCAGCCGGTTCAATGACTTGGTGACCGGGGCGGAGCGTGCCAGGGTCAGCATCGGGCAGGTGCGCTATTTCGATGATCGGGAAGTGGATCTGTTCGGCCAGGGAGCCTCCGACAGAAGCCGCTCACCGCTGGCCGGTGAGCTGGTATTGAATCCGCTGGAGAATCTGGAGATTCGCAGTGCCGGCCTGTGGGACCCCGACACCCAGCAAACTGAAGAAGGCCGAAGCCAGCTAATCTACCACTCACAGGATTATCGTTACCTGGCCACCCTGGGCCACACCTACAGCCGACCAGACGAGCTGGAACAGAGTGATGTTGGTGTTGTTTTCCCAGTGACCAACCGCGTCAGCGGGATCGGCCGCTGGGTTTATGATTCCGGCCTGGACCGGACGGTTGGTACCCTGGCGGGTATTGAATATAACAACTGCTGCTGGAGTGTTCAGGTGGTTCACCAGAACTACCTGACGGACGATGAACAGCTGGACAACCGTGTGCTGTTCCGCATTGAACTGAAAGGGCTCGGGGGTAGTGGTGGCGCTTCCGACAATATTTCTGATGCCATCTACGGCTATGACGAACGCGAGCGCCGCCGTTTTGGAACTCCGCGCCGTTAAAACGAACCAATGTCATCAGCCAGCCTGTTCCGAAGGCCTGGCTGGGAATGTACACATCAAGAGGTGATTATGAAGGCGACGTTACGCCACGGACTGACACTGCTGCTGACCATGGCCATGCTGGCTGTGTCGGTTTCTGCCCACGCCGAGCGACAAGTGCTGGACCGGGTGGTTGCCATTGTGGATGACGATGTCATCCTCCAGACCGAACTGGATGCGCGGGTGAATACCATTGTTGGCCGTCTCAGCGCCCAGGGCACCGGCCTGCCGCCCCGGCAACTGCTGGAAGAGCGGGTATTGGAACAGCTGATTTCCGAGTCTCTTCAGTTGCAGATGGCGGACCAGATGGGGATGCGCATCAGCGATAACGAGCTGAACGAGACCCTGGCTAATATTGCCCGTAGTAACGGCTTGAGCCTGGAGCAGTTTGAAGAGCAACTGGCGGAAGAGGGCGTTACCTACCAGCAGGCCCGGGAACAGATCCGTAATGAAATGTTGTCTGGCCGGGTGCAGCAGCGCCGGGTTGGCAACCGGGTCCGTATCACTGACCGGGAGGTTGAGAATTACCTGCAGGCCCAGGCCGGCCGGGGGCCGGATGCTGAGGAATACCGCCTGGCTTATATCTTTATCCAGGTAGATGACCCCGGTAACGAGGATTCCGTTGAGCAGGCTCGCGCAAAAGCGGAAAACCTGCGCCAGCAGATCATCGATGGTCGCGACTTCCGGGAAGTGGCGGTTGCCGAATCGGATGCCGGAAACGCCCTTGAAGGCGGCGATATGGGCTGGCGTACAGAGAGCCAGTTGCCGTCCCTGGTTGCGCCGGTGGTGCCGAACATGGAAGTAGGCGTGCCCTCAGAGGTGCTTGAGAACAACAGCGGTTTTCACCTGGTGACGGTGATGGACAAGCGTGGTGGCGAACAGCTGACGGTGATCCAGCAGCACCGGGTGCGTCATATCCTGATTCGTCCCTCCCAAGCGGTAACCGAAACCCAGGCTGAAAACCGCATTCGCGATATCTACCAGCAATTGCAGGACGGCGCGAACTTTGCGGCCCTGGCCCGGGAGTTGTCGGATGACCCGGTGTCCGGCTCTGATGGCGGCAACCTGGGTTGGGTCAGCCCCGGCCAGATGGTTCCGGCTTTCGAGCAGGCCATGATGGAGGCCGATGTGGGCGAGATTTACGGGCCGGTGCGGTCCCAGTTTGGCTGGCACATTCTTCAGGTAGAAGAGCGCCGGCAACAGGACGTGACTGCTGAAAACCGGGAGTCCCAGGCCCGGCAAGCTATCTACCAGCGCAAGTTCGAAACCGAACTTCAGAACTGGCTCAGGGAAATTCGCGATGAAGCCTTTGTCGAGTTCAAAGGGGACTACGCCGATCTGAACCCGGCCAGTGAGGAAAACAACGCGTCATGACGACACCGGTGATTCTGGCTTTGACCGCCGGCGAGCCAGCGGGCATCGGGCCGGAACTGTGCCTGCAACTGGCGCTTGAACCGCGCCAGGCTGGTATCGTGGTGGTGGCTTGCAAAACGCTGCTGGCAGATCGTGCCCGGCAGCTTGGCCTGGCCGTAGAGTTACACGACTGGCACCCGGGCCAGACGCCGGACACCCGGGCTGGCCATGTGTCGGTGTGCCATGTGGAAGGCTGCGCGTCTACAGTCGCGGGCCGGTTACACGCCGGCAACAGTCAGTATGTGCTCGATACCCTGACCACCGCCGCCAGGGGCTGCCTGAACGGCGATTTTGACGGTATGGTGACCGCGCCGGTTCACAAAGGCGTGATCAACGAAGCCGGAATCGCGTTCAGCGGCCACACCGAGTTTCTGCAGGAACTCTGCGGTGTTGAACGGGTGGTGATGATGCTGGCTACTGAGGAATTGCGGGTGGCGCTGGTAACCACCCACTTACCCCTGAAGGACGTATCTGCGGCCATCACCCCCGAACGGTTGACCCAGGTAACGCGCATTCTCAACGCCGACCTGAAAACCTTCTTTGGCATTGAAAAACCACGGATCCTGGTGGCTGGGCTGAACCCACACGCCGGCGAGGGTGGCCATCTGGGCCGGGAAGAAATCGAGGTGATCGAGCCGACCCTGGATAAACTCCGGGCCGAAGGTATTAAACTGACCGGCCCGCTGCCGGCCGATACCCTGTTCACCCCACACTGGCTGGATAACGCTGATGCCGTGCTGGCCATGTACCATGACCAGGGCCTGCCGGTACTGAAATTCCAGGGCTTTGGCCGGGCCGTTAACATCACCCTGGGCCTGCCCATTGTCCGCACCTCGGTAGACCACGGCACCGCCCTGGACCTGGCCGGCACCGGCAAGGCCGACGCCGGCAGCCTGCACACCGCCATTCGCGTAGGCGAACACATGGCCCGCTGCCGCCGGGCGGCTATTGCCGGAGAGTCATCATGAGTAACCATCCGGGCCACAAGGCCCGTAAACGTTTCGGCCAGAACTTCCTTCATGATCCGGGCGTGATCGAGAAGATTGTCCGGTCGATCAATCCGAAACCGGACGATGCCATCGTCGAGATTGGTCCTGGTCTCGGTGCGATCACCGAAGAGATTCTGGCGGTTAATCCGCGCCTGCAGGTGGTGGAGCTGGACCGGGACCTGATTCCGGTGCTGCGCACCAAGTTCTTCAATTATCCCGAGTTCCGGATTCACGAAGCCGATGCCCTGAGTTTCGATTTCAGCCAGCTGGTGGTCGATGGTCGCCCACTTCGAATCGTCGGCAACTTACCCTATAACATCTCAACGCCGCTGATCTTCCACCTGCTGGCGCAGTCCGGGGTGGTTCGGGACATGCACTTCATGTTGCAGAAAGAAGTGGTGCAGCGGCTGGCGGCCACGCCGGGCGACAATAATTATGGCCGACTGGGTATCATGGCCCAGTACTTCTGCAAGGTGCAGCCGCTGTTTGAAGTGGGCCCGGGGGCTTTCCGGCCGGCTCCGAAAGTGGATTCCGCCATCGTCCGGCTGGTGCCTCACAAAGAATTGCCGCACCCGGCCAAGAACCTCAAGACCCTTCAGGCCGTGGTGCGCACCGCCTTCAACGCGCGCCGGAAAACCCTGCGCAAGGCACTGGCGGCCCTGGTGACGGTGGAACAGTTGCAGTCTGTGGGCATCAACGACGGCCTGCGGCCGGAAAACCTGAGCCTGGCCGACTACGTCAAGATTGCCGACCTGCTGGCGGACTCCGGCCCGCTTAACGTCGAGGTAGATGAGGTAAGTAATGACTGACTACGCCATTGGCGATATTCAGGGTTGCTATGAACGGTTGCGGGATGTTCTGGCGAAAGTGGATTTTTCGCCCTCCCGGGACCGGCTCTGGGTGGCGGGCGACCTGATTAATCGCGGGCCCGCCTCACTGGAAACCCTGCGTTACATTGAAAGCCTGGGCGACGCTGCCGTGGTGGTGTTGGGGAATCACGATTTGCACTTGCTGGCGGTTGCCCTGGGGGGCCACAGCCCGAAGCGCAAAGACACCCTGCACGATATCCTGGATGCACCGGACCATGACCGTTTGATCCATTGGCTGCGTCAACAATATCTGTGCGTGCACGACGAGAAACGTAACCTGGTTATGGCCCATGCCGGGCTGCCTCATATCTGGAGCGTGGACCAGGCAGTGGCCTGCGCCAGGGAAGTAGAAGCGGTGATCCGGGGCGACCAGGCGCAGGACTATTTCAGCCAAATGTATGGCAATCAGCCGGAGCGCTGGTGTGATACCCTCACCGGTATGGACCGTTGGCGGGCGATCACCAACTACTTCACCCGGATGCGCTTTATCGCTGAAGACGGCAGCCTGGAGCTGGCCACCAAGGAGTCGGCGGATAATGCACCGCCGGGCTTCGCACCCTGGTTTACCTACCCCCGGCAAGATGACGTAAAGGTGATCTTCGGCCACTGGGCTGCGCTGGAAGGCAACACCGGCAGCGACCGGTTTATCGGCCTGGATACCGGCTGTGTCTGGGGCGGCGCCTTGACGCTGATGAACCTGGATTCCGGGGAGCTGATTCACTGTGACTGCGCTTAAACCCTCAGAAGCGGTGATTCGCTGGGCTCTGGTGATGGGTGCTGTGGGCGGCCTGTTGGCGGTGATGGCGGGTGCCTTCGGAGCCCACGGTTTGCGCCAAGTGGTGAGCGAGCGGGGCCTGGAAGTGTTCCAGACCGCCGTCAGTTACCAGATGTATCACGCCTTGATACTGGTGGCGGCGAGCATGATGCCGGCCCTGGGCTTGTCCCGGCGACTGCTGGGTATTGCTTGCGGCTTCTGGCTCGCAGGCATTGTGCTGTTCAGCGGCAGCCTGTATCTGCTGGTGTTATCCGGCCATCACTGGCTCGGGCCGGTTACGCCCATTGGCGGTGTCTGCTTCATGATTGGTTGGGCCCTGCTGGTTGCTGCGGCCCTGAAAAAGTAACGGAGGTGATCCGAACCATGCAGGTTCAGGTAAATGGTGAGCACATGGAACTCCCCGGTGGAGCAACCATTGCGACCTTGATTGAGCATCTCACGCTGGCCGGAAAACGGGTCGCGGTTGAGGTCAACGAAGATATTGTGCCCCGCAGTCAGCACCCGAGTTTCACCCTGAGCGATGGCGACCGGGTGGAAGTGGTGCACGCCATCGGCGGCGGTTAAGTTTGCGTTCAGCTGAACGCGCCCCCTCTTTTCACTGAACTCAGGTAGGTTATGACAGATACCCCGGAAATCCAGCTCCCCGAAGACAAACCCCTGGAAATTGCAGGCAAGGTGTACCAGTCCCGCTTGCTGGTGGGCACTGGCAAGTATCACGACCTGATGGAAACCGGCCACGCCATCGAAGCCAGTGGTGCCGAGATTGTGACCGTGGCGGTGCGCCGTACCAACCTCGGCCAGAACCCGGACGAGCCGAACCTGCTGGATGTCATTTCCCCGAGCACCTACACCATCCTGCCCAACACAGCCGGCTGCTACACCGCCAAAGACGCGGTACGCACCTGCAAGCTGGCCCGGGAGCTGCTGGACGGCCACGACCTGGTGAAACTGGAAGTGCTGGGTGAACACAAAACCCTGTACCCCAACATGCCGGAAACCCTGACCGCCGCCGAAGAGCTTATCAAAGACGGTTTCAAGGTGATGGTGTACTGCTCCGACGACCCGCTGCTGGCCATGCGCCTGGAAGAAATGGGCTGCGTGGCCATCATGCCCCTGGGTGCGCCTATCGGCTCCGGCCTTGGCATCCAGAACCGCTACAACATCCGACTGATCGTCGAGAACGCCAAGGTGCCGGTACTGGTCGACGCGGGCGTTGGCACTGCCTCGGATGCCACCATCGCGATGGAGCTGGGCTGCGACGGCGTACTGATGAACACCGCCATCGCCCAGGCCAAAGACCCGATCAAAATGGCCAACGCCATGCGCCTGGCCATCGAAGCCGGCCGCGAGGCCTACCTTGCTGGACGTATGCCGAAGAAGCTTTACGCCAGTGCGTCGTCGCCGATCGACGGCACGTTTTTCTAAAAGAATATAAAACGTTAGCCACGGACGGCACGGACTGACACGGGTAGAAAGATAATCCCAGTGTCCGAGCAGGTCCGTGTTGTCGGTGGCCAAAAAAACAGAGCGCTGTAGTACTGATATGACCACTCAGAAACCCAGCCGGCGGGAGACCATCCTGCAGGCCCTTGTTGAATTGCTGCAAAATGACCCGGGGGCCCGGATCACCACCGCCGGCCTGGCCAAAACCGTGGGCGTTACCGAAGCGGCCTTGTACCGGCACTTTCCCAGCAAACGCAAAATGTTCGAGGCCCTGATCGAATTTGCCGAGGAGGCGGTGTTCTCCCGCTGCCAGGTGGTGTTGCAGGAGCAGGAAGATGTGCGGGTTCGCCTTCAGCAGCTGGTGCATCTGGTGCTGGTGTTCGCAGAGCGTAACCCGGGTTTGTGTTGCGTGCTTACCGGCGATGCCCTGATGGGCGAAGACGAGACACTGCGCAAACGCGCGTCCCAGTTCTTCGAGCGCCTGGAAACCCAGTTCCGTCAGACCCTGAAAGAGGGCGAAATCCGCCAGAGCCTGCGGCCTCGAACCAGCGCGGCTCGCGGTGCAGATTTTGTGATGGTGTTCCTCGAAGGCCGCATCCAGCGGTTCGTTCGTTCCTCATTCTCCCGTTTGCCTTCGGCTGATTTCGACGAGGCTTGGAGCTTGGTTTCCGAAGCTGTTTGGGGTTGAGGCTTGGTGTTCGTCTACCCCTAGCCTGATCTGTTTGGTGGTTAGGCATTGGCTGGGGGCCCTTTCCCGAAAACGCTACGAGCACCCGCAAGCGGGTCCAGCCAGCAATCACAGATTGCTGTCGTTCGGCTGCGCATGAAGCTTCGCTTCATAAACGCTTGCCTCACCCATGTGCGCTTCGCTCCGGCCATCCCTGGCCTTCGAGATTCTGCGAAGGCAAACCCCGCCCACAACGATCGGATTTCGGTGATATACCCAATTCACTGAAACCGAACTGGATTTATCGCTGGTTTACAGAGAAAAGTGGCGCTGTTAATGCGATTCCCGTGAAGTTCGAAAGGCACTGGCTGGAGGCCCTTTCCCGAAATCTCGGAGGCCAGGGATGGCCGGAGCGAAGCGCACATGGATGTGCTCGTAGCGTTTTCGGGAAAGGGCCTCCAGCCAGTGCCTAACCGCGCAAAATCGCAGGCTAGGCAGATCTAAACTCCCAACCCAAACCGGCAGAAACAAAAAAAACGGCCTCAGTCATAACCCGAAGCAGAACGGAGTATGGACCGCACGGGTTCCCATACCGCCGGTGCAGAGATCAGGATGTCGCGGCCCCAGAGATCGGCCGGGTAGCCATCGGGCACGTCGCCGAAGTGGCCGACGGTGGCGCCGGCTTCCCAGGCAATTAGGCGGGCGGCGGCGAAGTCCCAGGGGCTGACGTTCTCGTAGTAGATATCCAGACGGCCACAGGCCACCCAGCAGATGTCCAGGGCCGCCGAGCCAATGCGGCGCAGGTCCCGGCATTGGTGAATCATGGCATCCAGTCGGCGCACCAGCGGTTCCAGATTGTCCTTGGTGTAGGGGAAGCCCGTGGCAAACAGGCTTTGCCGGGGTTCCGTTGCGCCGCTGTGGCGAATGGGCTGGCCGTTTAACGTAGCGCCTTCGCCCTTGGTGGCCCGAAAGGTTTCGCCCGGAAAAGGCGCGTGCACCACACCCACCTGAACCTGGCCGCGCTCCGCATAGGCAATGGACACCGCCACCTGCGGGTGACCGTAGGCGTAGTTTACCGTGCCGTCGATGGGGTCGATGATCCACAGCGGCGTGTCCAGCTCTTCTGCCTGGGACAGGTCCGGCATGGTTTCTTCAGACAGGATGCGGTGATTGGGAAAGCGTTCGCGGATGGCGCCGGTGATGAATTCGTCGGCCATCACATCAGCGTGGGTAACCAGTTCCGTTTGCTGCTTGTAGTCGGTGCGCAGGGTGTTTTCCTGGCGCTCGTGGCGGATCAGCTCGCCGGCCTCCCTGGCCAGGGCTTCGGCAAAATCGGTGATTTCGCGCAGAGAAACGGAATCAGACATGGCACCCCCAGTTGAACAACGTGAGGGTGCCAGTTTAGCACGGCGCGGCTTTACAGGCTGCTCAGCCACTTCTCCATCTTGTCCATGGCCAGCACAATGCGCGGGCAGGCCTGTTTGACGAAATCGTCACCCAGCGCCTGCTCAGCATAGTCGCCACCGGCCAGGGCGAGGGCCTGGGTGCCGTCGAAGTCGACGAACGCGAGGCGCGCGCCCAGGTGGTCCGGCACAAAGCCGAAGTCACTGGAGGGCAGGATGGCCACGCCGGTGTCCTCCAGCAGAGCGGTGCAGAACGCCTGGGCGGTCTTGATATCCCTCCGGGCCAGTCTGTCGCTGAAGCTGGAGAAATCCGGGAACAGGTAGAAGGCCCCCTCCGGCTTTTGCACCACGGCACCCATGGCGCTCAAACGGGTGTAAACGTATTCACCCACCACTTTCAGCACCCGACGGGACTGTTTCAGGTACTCGTCGATGTCTTCGCCACCGTCAAAGGCGGTGATGGCGGCATGCTGGATGGGCGCTGCGGTGGAGGTGAAGGTCTCACTGGCAATGATGGCCATGGCATCCTGTAGCGGGCGCAGTTCCGGCGGGAAGATGAAGGCACCAAGGCGCCAGCCGCCGGCACCCAGCCACTTGCTCATGCCGGTGCTGATGATGGTGCCTTCCGGGTAATAACGGGCGATGGATTTATGCTTGCCCTCAAAGTGCACTTCACCGTAGATCTCATCCGATAACAGTATCAGGTTGTACTTGCGCGCCACGTTGGCGATGGCCAGCAACTGGTCGTCGGTGTAGGTGCAACCGGTAGGGTTGGACGGGTAATTCAGGATCAGGATACGCGGGCGCGACGGGTCGTCCCGGCAGATGATGTCCAGTTCTTCCGCCGTCAGCTGCCAGTTGTTTTCCGCGTGGGTGGGCAGCCAGTGTACCGAGCGGCCGATGATTCGCGCCTGAGGCGCATAGGATACCCAGCTCGGGCGCGGAATCAGCAGGTCACCGTAGTAGGCCAGCTGCAGAATAAACAGCAGCTCTTTCGAGCCCGGGCCAATCAGCACGTCTTCCCAGGTGCAACGCATGCGCTCGGCCCGGTTAATGTAACCGGCAATGGCCTCGCGCAGGCCCTTGAGGCCTTTCACCGGCAGGTAATCTTTCTCGTGGGCGTGCTCTTTGAGGGCATCAACCACGCGCTCGGGCACCGGGAATGGCGACTGGCCCAAGCCAAGTTTGATGATGTCCTTGCCCTCGGAACGTAGCTGGTTGCTCAGCTCGTTGATCCGCAGGGTGGAAGAGGGCTGAATGCCCCGAACGTTCAGGTTGATGGCGAAGCGGTGGTCTTTTTTGATGTCCATTGTCCCGGTCTGTTGGTTGGTGGTGACAACGGCAGTATAGGAAACCCAAACATATCTGTGATACCAGTGCGGATAGGGGATTGCCGAAGGCTTGGGCGAAACTTTCGTCGAACCCCCTGTCTATCCGGTGCTATCGGTCTTTGATCCAGACTTCCACTCGGCCGTTACGTTGATTGCCGGTGCCGCCCACCGGCATATAGTGTCCATAACCAGTGTAGGCGACCCGGGGCAGGCCTGCCTCGTTTAACGCCTTGCGTACAGAGAGCGCCCGCAGTTCGGAGATCATCTGGGCCCTCAGTTCATGGCTCTGGGTGTCGGCGAAGCCGATCAGCAACAGGTCTTCCGCTGAGCGTCCTTGCGCTTCGAGATAATGCTTCACTCGCATCAGGTCCCGTTGTGCCTTGTTGTCCAGTTTGGTGTGGCCCTCGGCAAACCGGAAGTTTACGGTCAGCCGTTGGTAGTTCTCGGTCAGGCGACGGAAGGTGAGCGGCACGGAGGCATCGAAGTCCGGCTTCACCGCAATCGGGTTCTGGGAAATAAACCCGGATTCGGCCACCAGGGCCTGGCCGTTGGTGCCCAGGGCAAACTCGATCAACTGAGCGGCCAATTCCGGCGTGCGATCACCCATGGTGTACATGAACAGCCGCCTGGACAACGGGTAGTCCTCACTGGCGACGGTCAGTTGGTTCGGTTTCAGGGCCGGTGCGTTGCCGTCGGAAACTGCCAACAGCTTGCTGTTGCGTACCGAGGCCAGGCCTGAGAAACCGATTCCACCCGGGTCTCGGGACACATCATCAGAGAGCTGATCATTGGATTCGTAACGCATTGCCGAAGGATCCAGCGGGTATTTCTTGCCAAGCACGAGGGATTTGAAGGTGTCCCAGGTGCCGGAGCGGTCGTCCCGCGCGTACAGGGTGATAGCCCGGTTACTGCCTCCGAGCTCTGACCAGTTGCGAATCTCACCGGCAAAGATCTGGCCAATGGTGTCGATGCTGAGTTGATTGATCGGATTGGATGGGTGCACCAGGATGGCGAGGCCATCAATGGCGATCACATGCTCGCTTTCCAGCGCGGTGAGATCGGCTTGCGCGCGCACTTGGTCGGCCTCGGATGGCTTCACCGGTCGGGACGATGCCCAGATGCCGGCCCGGCCGCTGGCGAGGGTTCGAAAGCCGGTGCTCGAGCCATGCGCCGCCACCAGAACACTGAGATTGCGGCCGCCGGCGTTGGCACTGAGGATCTGTTCATTTTCCTCACCAGTGGGCCGGCTGCTGGGGTTGTCGTCGCCCAGCTGCTGTAGATACCCGGAGACCAACATGGGGGCCAGTGTGGCGCCAACGGTGTTCGACCCGTGAATTTCAAGCTCATGGGCGGATGCCGGAGACAGCATGACCGCCGCGAGAACGAACAGGCAGAGAGTGAAAAACTTCCTTGGTGGTTTCGCCATTAGTTGAAAAACCTATTTATAACAGATGGTTGAATAAGGGGAAGCATGCTTCAGAATTATGACATTTGTGTTTCAGTCGGTTGCAGTGAGCGGATAAGAACAGGCACCTATGTAATAAAGTGTTAAGCAGGCCGCTGAGTGATTGGTCTGGCTGGCTTATAGTGGCGTATCCCCGGAAACAAAAATAAACAGTGCGGGAGACTGTGAATGATTGCGACAACGCTTGGTCGGGGTGCCGAATCCGCCCCGGCATCGGCAGTATCACTCTTCGGGAGGGTGCTGTTGGTGGACGACCATGCGCTGTTTGCTCAAGGACTGGCGGGTCTGATTCAGCAGGAGATGCTGGCAGCGCAGGTGAAAATTGTCTCGTCGGTTGAACAAGCTGCCGATGCCCTCAGGCACGATGACAACATTGATCTGGTGCTGCTGGATGTCGCCCTCAACGGTGAGGTGGGGCTATCTCTGTTCGCCCGGCTGTCTGGTCAGAGTGCCAAACCGCCCATTGTCATTATTTCCAGCAGCGATGACGAAGGGACGGTGCGGGCCGCCAGGGCCGCCGGTGCCAAAGGTTTTCTTGCCAAATCCGCAAGCAGGGCATCACTGGTGCGAATGATGCGAGCAGTGGGACAGGGGCAGAGCTACTTCCCCGGTGGCCTGACGGCTTTCGCTACTGACGACCTTCCCCTGACGCCAAGGCAGCGGGAGGTATTGGCCCTGCTGGCTCAGGGTTTCCCCAACAAACGCATCTGCCAAAGCCTGGACCTGACTGAACACACCGTGAAAACCCACCTGAAGGCGATCTTCACCCAGCTCGGTGTTCACAACCGGACAGAGTGCGTTAACAAGGCCCGGGCGCTTGGCTGGTTGTAGTGGCCGGTAGCTCAACCCAGAACACGCTACCCTGTTTAGGCCGGGAGTCGACACCGCACCGGCCATTCATCAGGCCGGTGAATTCCCGGACGATGGTCAGCCCCAAACCAAGCCCCGGGCAGGGCGCCGGGCTGGTGCCACGAACGTAGGGCTGGAACAACTGCTCCCCCAGCTCTGGCGCCACCCCTTTGCCGTTGTCGGCTACCTGTAGCCTTACCCTGTGGTCCTGGCATTGGCTGCTGACGGTGATGGTATTGCCACCGCTATGGTCGGCCGCATTGATCACCAGGTTCTGCAGTATACGCAGCAACAGGCCCGGGTCAGCCAGAACGGGATAACCGGCAGGCTGTGGTTCAATGGTCAGAGTGATATTGTGTTGGCCGAGCGTCTCGTTCATCAGGTCGTGTAGTTCCTGAACCATGGCTTCGAGGCTGACCGGCACTATTTCTGGTTGGATCATTCCTTCACTCAGGCGAGCGCTGTCGAGCACGGTTCCGAGCAGGCGGCGTAGCTGGGCCACCATATCTTTGACTTGAGCAATGACCGAGCTCTGATGGCCATCCTGTTCGCCTGGTTTCAGATTTTCCAGGGTGATGTAAATAGCATTCAATGGCTGGCGCAGATCGTGGCTGGCGGCGGTAATCAGTTCGGTCTTCCGCCGGCTTTCAGCTTCAGTAGCCTGGTGCATCAGGTCCAATAGCTGGCGGTCCAGAAAGTGCGCGCGATGCCGGTATTCACTGACCCAGGAGCCAATCATGCCGATGGCGTTTGCGGTCAACAGAAAGAAGCCATTGCTCAGGACGGCGGGGGTGGGCGTGCCGGCAAAGGCCTCTGTGCTCAGATAGGCGATGACCAGCAGGCTGGAGGCCACAGCGGCAGTTTTGAAAGGAAGGCCCATGGCGAAATAGCCAAACATGAGCATCAGGATCATGCCCTCATAGGGCAGCGGATAGTCCTGTTTTCGGGCCGCCAGGATGATGGCGATCACGCCGACACCACCAACAAGGTAGGCGGCGGTATACAGTTTCTCGAACGTCTGGTCTGAAGGCTTGTCCTGATAGGCGAGGATGAGCACCAGGATGATTATCGGGCAGACCACGGCCAGGCGAACCCCGGCGGTTATACTGGCCAGCTCCGGAGGCAGGGTGAGAATGTCTACGATCGCATAGACCAGGTACAGGGCCAGGCCGGCAATCGACACGGGCCTTGCCCGTTGCCGAATCATGGCTGACCTGGATTCCCGGTAAACGGGCTCCAGCCTGGGGGTAAAGTTCAGAGACCTGAAGCCCAGCGCTTGCTGTTGTTGGATTTGTTCAGCGTTCATATCGGGTCCTACTGCGTCTTCGCCCGATTGTAATACGCGGCAGCGCCGAGTTCAGGCGCTTCCGCACATTATGATCAGCTTTGATCCAGCAGCTTCAGTCTTGCCCAGGTCTGTTCCTGTTCATCCTGGAAGTGTTGCTGTAACAATTGTTCCTGATGTTGCTGTTGTTCGGCGTCCACGAGACCGCCGGCAACGCTGCTTTGCAGGTCCTTCCGGAAGCTTTCGAACCGAGCCTGGAAGGCTTCCTGTTGCTGGAGGTAACTGACCACGCCGTCAACGCTCTGGCGATCAAGCCCCAGCTCGGTGAGTCGTTGTCCCGCCGCTTCCGGGGAGGTGGCCGACTCCACCGCGAGAACCCGTTCCTGGTGCTGTTGTGCGCTGGCTTCCAGCCGTTGTTCGGTGGATTTCAGGGTGCCTGGCAGCTGGTTGCGGTGCCATTCCACCAGGGCCTGTTTGCCCTGATCGGTCAGGTCGGCCCGCTGCTGAATGGCAAGCGTGGCCAGGGTATATTCGCTGTAGGCTTCTTCCATGCCGAAGAAGGCTTGATGAGCGTCGGGTGCGAAGGTTTGTTGCCGCAGACCCTTCAGCTGAGCCAGGGCATTACCCAGAGCAGAAAGCTGATAGGCCGGTTCATGCTGGCGGGCCGGGTCCAGTTCGGTTTGCATGACTTCCAGAGAAGCCTGTTTGTAAGCCAGATATTGATCCAGCAGGGCCAGGGCTTGCTGTGCGGCGGGTTCTGGCAGGTGTTGGCGGGCCATTTGCTGAATCTGGCCGATGGCGGTTTCCGGTGATACCTCGCCGGCGGTGCTCAGGAAATAATCGAAGAAATCCCTGACCTCCAGATTCACGATCAGCTGACCGTTGTCGTCCGCCTGCAGAACGCCGTCTATATCGGTACCCTGCAGTGAGGGCGCAAACGGGTTGGGACCCAGGGACTCCGGGGTTCGGGTTTCAGCAACCGGTGCGCTGGGGGCGACAATGGCCGTCGGGGCAAGGCTGGTTGAACCAGACTGCTGAGCGGCCTTTTCAGTTGCCTGCTGAGGTGTTGTGTTGGCGGTGCCCGTATCTGCTTGCGGCGTCAGTGCCCACCAGAGGCCACTGCCGGCCACAACGGCCAGCAGCGCCCCGGGAAGCACCCATCGACGCAATGCGATGGGTTTGTTCGTCATACTGTTCTCACAATCCGCGGTTCTTCAAACGGTTGGCGTGGCTGCGGTACAGGCTGACCGGATTGGTCCAGAGTGAGCGTGCACCCAGCAGGTGGTTGATGGCATCGACATGGTTCATGTCGTAGTGGGTGCCGATCACATTGCCCATCATGGTGGAGCAAACGCCCACCAGGCCATCACTAGGCTCACTGCCGAAGGCGAGAGAGGTTACTCCCAGGAACGGATCGGTGATGTCGAACACGTTGGTCCAGATGCCGCGCCCGGTCCAGGAGAAGAACTTCACCCGGTTGCCGTTGATCCAGACGTCCTCATCGGTGCCAGCGCAGGCATTTCGGTTAACCCCTTTCCAGCCCAGGGCGTTGTTCAAGCTGGTGGTGCCCGGGGTGGTGAGGGTTTCCAGCGCGGCCACGCCATCCTGCGGGTTGTTGGAACCGGACAGAGCGTTGATCAGTCCGCCGAGAGCATTGGCGATGGCGTCCACCCCACCTTCCACGTAGCTGCCGGGAGGCAGTATGCCCCGGATGACATCGGCGACTTTCGACCCCTTGTTAACACCATTGATGGAGGTAACAGAGGCAATGCGGTGGGGAATCAGGGAGGCGGTTACCCGGGAGGTGGGCGCGCCCTGGCTGTGGGCCATCAGGTTGACCTTGGAGTGACCAAGACTGTTTACGTAGTTGGCCAGCTGTTGTCCGCGCTGTTCACTGCTATTCACAAACGAAACACTGGCGGTGTAGACCTTTGCGCCACTGCGCTCAAGGTTCCAGGGGATGGTATGGAAATAGTTGACCAGACCACCGATGGTGTTGAAACCGGTCACACCGTGAACCAGCACAATCGGGTGGCGGGTCTGGGTGTAACTGGCGTGGCTCACCATTGAGAAGACCAGCATGAGGGCCGCGGCCATCAGCCGGAAAGGCATGGCAATTCGCATAAAAGACTCCTGTTGTTTTTGTTGGTTGTCGTAATGCAACGAGGAGTATTGCCCGGCGGTCGGGTCTGGCGTAATCGCCCATTTGGGTGAGGTGAAAGGGTGTACGTGTGCTGGGCTCAGAACCGGTGGGGTTCCAGTTCCATGTGCTCAATCTGTCGGCCGAGCATGATGATGCGCCCGGTATAGCGTTCTTCGCCAGTGGTGGTGAAATCAAACAGGAAGCGGCGCCATACCCGGAGTTTTCCGTTGCGGTCGCGTTTGAACCAGAGTCCGCGCAGGTAAACGGCATCATCCAGTAACAGCACATCCATGGTCTTACAGTAACGGTGTGCGGCCTGTAGCACGAAGTCTTTGATGTCCTTGGCTTTCCACCAGTACCAGATGGCAAAACCGGCGACAAACAGCCAGAAAAGATTTCCGAGGGTCAAGGTGCTGGCGATCCTGAGCTTTTGTGGGTTGGGCTGATTTCACCAGCCGACAGATCGCCAGACTACCCTATTGCGCCGCCTCGGGAAATTACTGTTCGTCGGTAACCGGTTCGTTTCTGCGCATGGGTCGCTCCTGGGATCTTTTTATCGAACTCGCTGGAACACTATCGACCTGTCGCCGTGTGCGGGGTATCCCAATATTGCAAATCGCCAAATACGAGTCACATTTTTCTCCTCCTTTGGTCAAAGGTAGGGCGTTTTTGCAGGATGTGGATAGGTTTGCGACAGTTTAAATCTATGCTGGGTTGAAAGCCTGTCGTTACCGCAGGCTCGGCGTGGAAGGAAACAAGACGATGCAGGCGTTGAGAGAACAGGATTTCAAGGCGTTGGTGGACAACCACCCCAGAGCTATCATGCTGGCTACGCCAGATGCCCGGATTGCCTACGTCAACCTCATGTTCCAGGCGGTGACCGGCTATCTGGCAGAAGAAGTCGTGGGGCAGAAGCCATCGGTGCTGAGCTCCGGGCTGCATTCGCACGAGTTCTATCAGACCATGTGGCGCAGCCTGAATCAGACCGGATGCTGGGAGGGACTGATCTGGAACCGGCGCAAAAATGGCGAGAACTATCCGCAGTGGCTCAATATCTACCCGGTAGACTACCAGGGACAGAGGCTGTTTGCCGGCGTTTTCATGGATGTTGGTGAGCTGACTGCCAGTAACGAGCGTCTGGCGTCTCTGGCTTACTATGATCCGCTCACCGAGCTGCCAAATCGCTCGCTGTTCCAGGAGTTTCTGAAAGCAAGGGTCGGACAACGCAAGGCAGGCAACGGCTGTTTCGCCGTAGTCTACATCGATCTGGATTTCTTCAAAGCAGTCAATGATCTGCATGGCCACGACTGTGGTGATCGAGTGCTTCAGCAGGCGGCGGCCTGCGTGAAGAGTGTGCTTCGAGATGGGGATGTAGTTGCCCGGCTATCCGGAGACGAGTTCGCAGCCATTGTTGAGCTGGAGGATGAGTCTGAGTTACCCGTGGTTTGCCAGCGCATGAGCGGGATATTCCAGGCGCCAATGCTGGTGGAGCACCGGGAGCATTTCCTGTCGGCCTCTGTGGGGGCTGCGGTGTTTCCAAAGCATGGGAAAACGGCTTCGGCTCTGCTGCAAAATGCTGATCGTGCAATGCACGCGGCCAAGCTCTCGGGCCGGATGGTCGCGACTCGCGCATCGTGTCAGCCATTCTGGCCATAGCCGAGGCGCTGGATCTGGAGGTCGTTGCCGAAGGTATTGAAACGGAAGAGCAGCGCCGCAGGCTGCGGGAACTGAACTGCCATCGTGGTCAAGGCTTTCTGTTGGCAAGGCCAACGCCTCTGGCCGACCTGTCATTGGCCTGACTGCTTCTGCAGTTTTGACAACTATCAATAAAAACATAACTTTTGTTCAGCTTTTGCGCATTTTGCAAGATTTGGCTAGGGCTTTGTCCGCAGCTACTTTAAAACGGCAGGCTCATTAATTGCCTTTTTGAGCTATATGCGAACTCTGAATGCCAAACCGGAATTGGAAGCCTACCTGCGATTGAGCGGTGCAGGTTGTGGAGAGTGGCTGGCCGCCATGACAGAACTGCTCGGGTGCCGGGGAATAACCTGTGGCCTGACTCGTCCTCAGGGATTGGTGGGTTCGTTGTCAGCCCTTGATGTAGAGGCTGGTTTGGTCTGTGTACTTGATGTCGCTCAGGATATGCTGCTTGCCGACTGCTGTATGCCTCAGAGGCCTCTGGTAGCCACCATTCACGGGTCGGCGCAGATATCGTCGGAAGGTGGCCCTGGTGTATCCGCCTTTCCGTTGATCATGATTCCCGCTGGCCAAACATTTAGCTTGAGAATCAGTAAGAACAGTCGGCTGGTACTGGTGTATCCGGTGAGTGAGCTGGTTCCAGTATGGCCCCGGCCAGGCCTGGACGTGGCGTTGGCTGGTCATATCCATCGTTTTCTAATGAAGGCGGACTATTTTCAGGATCATCAGGATGCCAGCCGGGAGACACTCGCTCTGTTTGAACGCCTGGAACGGCAACTGGCAACGGGCAGGGTAGAACTGCCCGAAGAGCTGCCAGTACTGGACCGGAGGCTGGCGAGGGTGATTGAGAAAATTCGTAGCGAACGGGACTGGGATTTTGATCTGCAGGAGCTGGCCAACCATTCCGGGGCCAGCGAACGTAACCTGTATTACCTGATGAAGCGGGAAACCGGCATGACCCCTTATCGCTTCTATCAGCGCTGTCGTCTGATACGCGTGCGTAAACGCCTGGTGGATTGCCAGTGCGACGTGCCACACATCTCCTGGTATGCCGCTGACGAGGGCTTTACCCATCTGGGCCGCTTCGCCGCGCTGTATCGGGAACACTTCGGCGAGCTACCCAGTGAAACTGTGCAGTGGCGACGGCGGCTGCTGGTTGAGCCAGTGATGGAACCCGCCGACTTTGCCATGACCTGACGCCACATAGCCCGCAGCGGATGACCGGTGCGGGCTATGTGTTAACATCAGTCAGCGTTTAATGGCTGCTGGATGTGGTCGGAGCCCCGTCGTTGTTGTCAGCTTCCGTATACTCATCGGCCGCAGTTCCATGATGGTCTCGCGCCAGCAGAATGTAGAAGGCCGGCAGTACGAATACGGTAAACAACGTGCCGATACCCAGTCCTGCACTGATGGTCAGGCCAATCGCAAACCGACTCTCGGCCCCCGGGCCCACCGCAATCAGCAGCGGCACCATGGCGAAGATCAGTGCCAGGGAGGTCATGATGATCGGGCGCAGACGAATGGCCGCAGCCTCAATCACCGCATCCACCTTGTTCAGGCCTTTCTCTTTCTGCAGCAGGTTGGCGAACTCCACGATCAGGATGCCGTTCTTCGACACCACACCAATCAAGGTAATCAGGCCCACCTGGGTGTAGATGTTCATGGAGGCAAAGCCGAGCACGATAAACGCCATGGCACCGGCGACGGACATGGGCACCGACACCAGGATGATGAACGGATCGCGCCAGCTTTCGAACTGTGCCGCCAGTACCAGGTAGATAACCAGCAACGACAGGAAGAAGGTTACCATCAGAGCGCTGCCCTGGGTGGCCAGCTGCCTCGACTCGCCGGTATAGTCAAAGCTGAAGCCTTGCGGGAATACCTCGGCTGCGGCCTGTTCCATAAAGTCCATGGCGGAGCCAGCCGCCACGCCGGGCATGATAACGCCCTCGAGAGTCAGCGAGTTCAACTGGTTGAACTGGGTCCGGTTGGAAGGCTCCACCTCTTCACTGAAGCTGACCACACTGGATAGGGGCACCAGTTGGCCATTGCCGGCGCGGATGTAATAGTCGTCCAGTGCTTCACGGCTGGCACGGAAGTCATTACCCACCTGCGGAATCACCTGATAGGAGCGGCCTTCCATATTGAAGCGGTTGATGTATCCGCCGCTGAGCATACTGGCGAGCGACTGGCCGACATCACGCATGGACAGGCCCAGGTCTGCCACCCGGTCCCGGTCTACGTTGATGCGGGTAACGGGCTTGTCGAAGTTGATGGACTTCTGCAGGAACATGAAGTTGCCACTTTGCATGGCTTTGCCAAGAAGCTCGTCGGCGACTTCATTCAACTGTTCGTAGGTGCCTCCGGTGGTCACTACAAACTGGAACGGCAGGCCGCCACCCGAACCAGGCAGGGCCGGTAACGGGAACACCGCCGTCTGCAATCCGGTTACTTTTTTGAGTTCGGAATCCAGCAGGGGCTGTACCTCGAACTGGCTGATCTCCCGCTCACTCCACGGTGCCAGCTTGAAACCACCAAACACGGCGTTCGGGCTGGTGATACCAAGAATCATGAAATCCTCGTTGTAGCCGGGCACGCCGGACATCCGCTCCTGAACCTCCTGGCCATGATCAAACAGATACTCCAGCGTCGAGGTCTGCGGCCCCAGCCCCTGGTAAAACAGAATGCCCTGGTCCTCGGTGGGTGCCAGCTCATTCTGGCTCATCATCACCATAAAATAGATAGAACCCAATACCACGACGGCGAAGAACACCACCACCGACTTGGTCTGCATCAACGAGGTAAGAGCAGCTTTGTAGGCATTGGCGAGGCCATTGAAGGTTTTTTCAACCAGCACCTCGAAGCGCCCGGGATTGCCATGGGGTTTCAGCACCTTGCCGGAGAGCATGGGTGAGAGTGTCAGGGCAACAATGCCGGAGATCACAACCGTACCCGCCAGGGTGAAGGCAAACTCAGTAAACAGCGAGCCCACCAGGCCGCCCATAAACCCGATTGGCGCATACACCGCCACCAGCGTGGTGGTCATGGCAATGATGGGTGTGGCCATTTCACGGGCGCCATTGAGGGCAGCGTCAAACCGTGATTCGCCCTGCTCAATGTGTCGGTGCACGTTCTCCACCATGATAATGGCATCGTCCACCACCAGACCGATGGCAAGCACCATGGAGAGCAGGGTCAGCAGGTTCAGGGAGAAACCGAAGATCAGCATGATAAACGCGCCGCCAATCAGCGACAGCGGCACTGCCACAGACGGCACGATGGCCGCTCGAATCGAGCCGAGGCAAAGGAACACCACCACCAGGACAATCAGCATGGCTTCCAGCAGGGTACGGATGACTTCGTTGATGGAATCTTCAATGAAGTCGGAGGCATCGTAGGCCAGGCGCACATTCAGGCCGCTGGGTAGCTGGCTTTCGATGTCCGGTAACTCGTCTTTCACCAGGCCGGCGACGGTCAGCGGGTTGGCCCCCGGCGCCAGTTCGATGGCGACATAGGTTGCGGGCTCGCCCTTATAAAGCGCCAGCTGATTGTAGGTTTGAGAGCCAAGCTCCACCTCGGCAATGTCCCGCAACCGAATCAGGGTGCCGTTTTGCTGCTTGACCACCAGGTTACGGAAGGCTTCCGGATCGGCAATGTCGGTATCACTGGTCAGGGCAATCTCGGTGTACTGGCCCCGGGTAGTGCCGACAGCGGCCTGATAGTTGTTGGCTCGCAGCTTGTCTGCCACTTCGACCGGAGTCAGATCCACCGCGGCCAGCCGCTCCGGGTCCAGCCACACTCGCAGGGCGAAAGTACGCCCCAGCAGCTGGGCCTTGCCAACGCCAGACAGCGCCTGCAGCTTGGGCTGAACCACGCGGGTCAGGTAATCGGTAATCTGGGGGACTTCCAGCTCGGTACTGTAGAAAGCAATATACATCAGGGCCGTGTCGTCACCGGTGGTGGAGGTGATCACCGGGTCTTCTGCATCGCCGGGCAGCACGTTGCGCTGGCTGGCAACCTTGGCCTGAATTTCAGCGAGGGCGTCGTTGGCATCGTAATTCAGAACCATCTTGGCCTGAATCGTTGACACGCCCTGGGAACTGGTAGAGGTCAGATAGTCGATGCCGCTGGCCTCAGCAATGGCCTGTTGCAGGGGCGTGGTGATAAAGCCCTTGATCAGGTCAGAACTGGCCCCAGGGTAAGCGGTTGTGACCGTTACCGTGGTGCTTTCCAGTTTCGGGTACTGGCGGACTTCCATTTCCATGGCTGCCCGGGCACCGATCAGCAGAATCAGCAGGCTGACCACGGTGGCCAGCACCGGCCGGTGGACAAAAATGTCGGTGAATTTCATTACTCAGACGCCTCCTGCCCGGACTCGTCCTGGATTTCTACCCGCTGGCCTGCCCGCAACCGCAGCAGACCCTTCGAGACCACGGTCTCGCCGGGTTCAAGGCCTGAAAGAACTGCAGCCCGTTCGTTCCGGACCTCGCCCGTGGTGACGGTACGGCGCTCAACGACCAGTTCGCCGTCATCATTCTCCTTCACGGCGAACACAAAGTTGCCGTAAGTGTTATAGGAGATGGCGGTCCTGGGGACCGTGACCACTTCGTTGTCCCTGGGCTGGCCTGTTTGAATCGTTGCGAACATTCCCGGGCGCAATTTGCCATCTTCGTTGTTGAGGGTGGCGCGGATGCGAACCGTACGAGTCTCCGGGTTGACCGATGTGTTGATGGCACTGACTTCACCACTGAATGCCTCATCCGGCACCGCGGCCACCGTGACCGTTACCGGGTAACCCCGGTCAACCTCAGGCAGGTACTTCTCGGACAGCGTGTAATCCACGTAGATCGGGTTCAGCATATTGATCTCGACAATCGGCGTACCTGTAGGGATGTACTGACCCTGGTCGACCATGCGGATACCGAGGGTGCCGTCAAACGGTGCCCGGATCACCTTTTTGCCCAGTTGTGCCTCGGCTTCGTTTACCCGCGCCCTTGCGGCGTCGTAGTTGGCTTTGGCCTCATCGAACTGTGATTGTGATACCGCGCGTTTGGGCAGCAGATCAGAAACCCGCTTGAACTCCTGCCCAGCCAGTTGGGCTTCTGCCCGGCGGGTACGTAGCGCCGCCTCGTCGATGGCGGCATCCAGGCGAATCAGTACGTCACCTTTCTGCACGGTATCGCCGGATTCAAAGTTAATGGACTCAATGACCCCCGGCACCTCGTTGGCCACCTCGATACCGTTAATGGCGTTCACACTGCCCACGGCCTTGATACTCGGCTGCCAGTTTTCCGTGGTGGCGTCGGTCACGGAAATGATGGCTGGGGGCTGTGGCTGGGAGAACATCTCCTGCATCTGGCCGAATTCATAGAACTTGTAACCGAAGATGCCGCCGAGGACGACACCCAGAAAAATGATGACGATGACAAAACGGGATGCGGTACGCATAGGTCTGTTCCTGGGCTAGGTTTCTTTAAACGGATAACGTCGCCGGGATGGGAAGGCTGACAGCTTTCCTTGCGCATCAGGGGGCGGCGACAGGCGGACGCTTGTTGAGAATGCGTCGGCTTAACGATAACCAATAGGATGCTACAAAAAGCACTTCGGTTTGTCACCAGTTTGCCTCTAAATCTCAGTATATCTACTGCTATGAAACTACGATGACGCCGTCTGGCCGGATCTTGTGCTTTACGGATGTAAAATCGCAGTTTCGCATACATAATGGCACGGGAGTGTATCTGTTATGCTCCTGTCACGATGTGAACGGGTGAGAGGATGTAATGCAGCTAATTCTCGGCCTGGCCCTGGCGGCCGCCGTGTTTGTCATCTTGAAAAAATGGGGTGCCCTGTCACCGGAAGGCCAGAAAGCCGCCATCTGGAAAGCGGTTCTGGTGGTGGGCGGCGCCCTGTTGTTGTTTATGGTGCTGACCGGGCGGGTCCATGTGTTGACGGCAGCGGTTGCCGCGATCATTCCGTTGCTGCGCAAGCTGCCGGCGCTGTTGAAGTTTGCCCCCCTGGTTCGCCGGGCGATGGGTGATAACGAAGGGCCAGCTCCGGGTGGAGCGTCAGGTGCCCGAGCCAATGTGGCGACTCAGGGCCCGATGACCGAACAGGAAGCTTGTGACATCCTCGGTTTAAAGCCCGGCTGCAGCCGGGAGGAAGTGACCGCGGCCCACCGGCGGCTGATGCTCAAGGTACACCCGGACCGGGGTGGTAACGATTACCTGGCGGCCAAGCTCAACGAGGCCCGGGACCTGCTGCTCGGTAAACGGGCAGCGTAATCAGGGCAGAATGTCCACTTTCACGTCCACCGACTGGTTTTCAGAGCGGTTGCCGGTTACCCGGTAAGTAATGCCATCCTGACGATGATTCTGGGACGTGCTGGTGCCACCCAGGGACACCCACTGACCGGGTTCAACCCGTCGAATGGTCATCAAGGCTTCGGTTTCATAGCCCTGGATACTGGCCGGATCTTCCTCAAACGAGACGATATTCAGCTCTACCGTCTGGTCGGATATGGCCTGGGGTGTCACGATAAAGCCGCTGCGGGTTTCTACCTGTTCGAGTATCGCCGCCGGGTTGCGCCCGCCCTGGACCGCAAACGGTATGGTGCGCACATTGCCGGAGGTGATGTGGGCGGACTGGCCATCCTGGACCACCAGTTGCCGTTCAGTGCTGGAATTGGTGCTTATGGTGCGGCGTTCGACATTGGCGCCGGCCCGGTTGTCGGAAATCGTCACGCCACCGCCGGACTGCTTGCCGCCGATGTCCTGCCGGTAGCGAACGCTGATACGCATCTGCACGGGTGGTACGTCGATGGAGTCAATCAACATGCCAATCTCATCCAGCAATCCCGGCTCACCACGAACCACCAGTTGCTGTCCCCGGGCGGAGACTGAGACGGGAGCCTGCTGATAGAGTTCTTTAATCTGGTTGGCAACGTCAGCAGAGGTGCGGTTGTTGAGCTGGTAAACGCGAGACTCCTGGGCGAGGGCAAGGGTTGAAAACAGGGCAAACACCAGTGCCAACAGGCTGGTTGTGATGGAGTGGGTCGTGCGTTCAGTCATCGGGGCCTCCGGAGCCGTTACACATACCCGCCAAAAATATTCCGGATTGCGGGTTGCCAATCTGAAAACCGCGGGGTTATAGTGAAAAGCATGAAGACCACACACGCAGCCTGTCAATTGAATGTTTTGAAAGCTTTCGGTGAGAAACTGAAGGCCGCAGGTTCTGCTGTGTATTTTTGGTGGTTTGGTTATGGCTTTTATTTTAGCCAGAGCCCGGGCCGCCCGTAAGATCTTCATCGACCGAATTTAACGAGGAAGGCAGCCCGGCAAGCAACCCAGGCTGCCACCGGACTCAAAAAAGCCCCGACTGGTAGCCCAGCCGGGGCTTTTTTGATTCTGACACAGGGAAACGGGAACACAGACATGAACATGCCGCTGAAATCCGAAACGCTGGGCGAGCAAATCGCAAGTGCCTGCCAGCACCGACAGGAAGCCACACTGCCCACCGCGGGCGAGTTGCGCCAGCAGTTTCCTGCCGGTGAGCACCTGGTTCGGGCCATCGCCAGTTACCGTGAGCAGATCCGCGCCGTACTGCACGGTCAGGACGACCGAACCCTGATTGTGATGGGTCCGTGTTCGATTCACGATGAACAGGCCGCCCTGGATTACGCTACCCGTCTGAAAACCCTGACGGACGAGGTGAGTGATCGCTTCCTGATAGTAATGCGCGCCTACCTGGAAAAACCACGCACCACGGTGGGTTGGAAAGGCCTTTTATACGATCCCGAGCGCACCGGCCAGGGCGACCTGAAGCAGGGCCTGGAACGTTCCCGCAAGCTGTTGCTGGCGCTCTCTGAGCTGGGTTTGCCGCTGGCGACGGAAGCCCTGAGCCCGTTCATGATGGATTACCTGGGTGACCTGGTGAGCTGGACCGCCATCGGTGCCCGCACCACCGAATCCCAGATCCACCGGGAAATGGTCAGCGGCCTGCCCATGCCCACCGGCTTCAAGAACGGTACCGATGGCGGCATTACCGTGGCCAGCCATGCCATGAAGTCTGCCTCGCACCCACACCACCATATGGGTATTTCCCATAACGGCGCGCCGGTGATGATCTCTACCTCCGGTAACCCGGACACCCACCTGGTGCTCCGCGGTGGCCGGGGCGTGACCAATTACGATGAGTTGAGCATCGCTAAGGCGGTGGCGGAACTGGAGAAAGCCGGCTTGTCGACGGCAGTGATGGTGGACTGCAGCCACGACAACGCCTGCAAACAGGCTGAGCGGCAAGTGGATATCGCCCGGGAGGTGATGGCCCAGAAGCGCAGCGGCAACCGGCACATCAAGGGGCTGATGCTGGAGAGCTTCCTGGAATTCGGCAGGCAGGATGACGGTGAAGAGCTGATCTACGGCTGCTCGATTACCGATCCGTGCCTGGGCTGGGAGCAGACGGAGGCTCTGATCCGCTCACTGTAGACAGCAACAGCTGCCCAGCCAGCAGCACCAGGATGCCCCCCATGGCCCGGTCGAGCCAGTGTCCGAACCGGTTGAAACCCCGGCGGACACGGGGGTGGGTAAAGAATATCGCGACCAGGGCAAACCAGAGGCCGGTGGCGAAAGCCATATAAAGGCCGTAGCCCGCCTGCAGCAGCACCGGGGTGCCGGGGTTAATGATGACCGAGAATAGAGATACGAAAAACAATGTGGCCTTGGGGTTCAGCACGTTGGTCAGGAAGCCGAGCCGGAACGCCGCCCAGCCGGTTTGCTCGTTGCTACCCCTGGCATCCACATGAATGCCGCCGGGTTTTGCTCGCAGGCAATGCCAGGCAATCCACAACAGGTACAGGGCACCCACCACCTTCAGTACGGTGAACAGCATCACCGACTGCTGAATAATGAAACCAATGCCCAACAACGAATAACCCACATGCAGCAAGATACCAATGCCAATGCCGGTTGCGCTCAGCAAGGCATTACGTCGGGACTGGGTGAGCGCCTGGCGCAAAACGATCGCGAAATCCGGGCCCGGGCTTGCCACCGCAAGTAAGTGAACCAGTGCCACCGTCATAAATTCCAGCCAGTAATTCTGCACCTGAGATCTCCGGGTATAGTCATTGCGAGACGAACGTACTGAAGGTAAACCTGCACACTGCTGAGGATTTTTTGCCAGCTTCACCTGTCAGGCAATGATAAGGTTTCTATACTTTCAGTTTAACTGCCGAATTCTAGCTTACCGGGAGGCAAAATGAACAAGCGTGAAGTGGATGTGGCCATTATCGGTGCCGGGACTGCCGGCATGGTGGCATACCAGCGGGTTCGTAAAGCCACCGACAATGTGGTTTTGATCGAGGGAGAACGGTACGGCACCACCTGCGCGCGGGTGGGCTGCATGCCCAGCAAACTGTTGATTGCCGCTGCTGAAAGAGCCCACGACCTGAAAACCGCCGATGAGTTCGGTGTGCTGGCGGGTGATGTACGGATTGATGGCCGGCTGGTGATGGAGCGGGTGCGGGCAGAGCGGGACAAGTTTGTGGCACCGGTGGTTCGGTCCATGGAAAAACTGCCGGAGGAACACCGATTGATGGGCCATGCCCGGTTTGTCGACAGCCACCGGCTGGTGGTTGGCGAGCATACCGAGGTGCACGCCGATCGCATCATCATTGCCACCGGCTCCCGACCTAACGTGCCGGGCATCCTGAAAGAAGCCAAGGACCGGTTAATCGTTAACGACGATGTGTTTGACTGGCAGGACCTGCCGGAATCTGTAGCGGTATTCGGCCCTGGTGTCATCGGCCTGGAATTGGGCCAGGCACTGAGCCGGCTGGGCGTGCGGGTTCGGCTGTTTGGGGTCAGCGGTGGTATTGGCGGCCTGCGGGACGAGAAAATCCGTGACTATGCGAAGGGCGTGTTTGGTGAAGAACTGGCATTGAGCCTGAAGGCGGAGACTCGTCGGGTCGAGCGCACGGGTGAAGGCGTTCACATCACCTGGCTTGAGAATGGCGAGGAGCATCAGGAAACCTTTGGCTACCTGCTGGCGGCCACAGGCCGTCGCCCCAATGTGGATAACCTGGATATCCAGAATGCCGGCATTGAGCTGGACGACCGGGGCATGCCGGAGTTTGATCCCTTCACACTGCGCTGTGGCGACAGCCATATTTTTATTGCCGGTGATGTGAATAACCACCGGCCCTTACTGCATGAGGCGGCAGATGAAGGCCGTATCGCCGGGGATAACGCCGCTGCCTGGCCCGATGTACGCACCGGCTTGCGCAAGACGCCGTTGGCCGTGGTGTTCTCTGACCCACAGATTGCCTCGGTCGGGCTGACCATTCATCAGGTGGACGAGAAGTGTCAGAGTTGCTTTGCAATCGGGGAGGTCAGCTTTGAGGACCAGGGCCGTAGCAAAGTGATTGGCAGGAATCGCGGTTTGCTGCGTGTGTATGGTGAGCATGGCAGCGGCTTGTTCATGGGCGCGGAAATGTTCGGGCCGGCGGCGGAACACATTGCCCACCTGTTGGCCTGGTGTGCCCAGAAGCGAATGACCGTCAGTGAAATGCTGGAAATGCCTTTCTACCACCCGGTGATTGAAGAAGGGTTGAGGACCGCCCTGAAAAACCTCAACAGAAACCTCAGGCTGGGGCCGGAACCCGCTGAGGGTTGTATGGATTGCGGGCCTGGTGTCTGAGCTGGCCCGCTTCTGTTATATCCGTAATTGATCTGAATCAGCCGTTTCAGGGCGTGTTGTGCCGTACGATCAAGGGCCTGGCGGTTGCATTTCGCTGATACCGTGCCCATATCTTCTCATGGAAGAAGTAGGCAACGGTGTTGATGGTCGGCTCAACCATGGCGATCAGGCTGCCGATCAGAATGTCGCCGGTCAGCAGATAGGCTACGGAGAACGCCACCACGAAGTGCGTGATTGCAAAGGTGATGGTTTTTAACAGTGACTGGTCACCGTTGGCACTGTGGTTGTGAACGAACAGTTTCAGTGCGCTCATGATCAACTCCGTTTTCGTAGGGCCTGTGGGTGTATTGAAGACCAAACGAGAATTATTTCCAAATAGATCTTATGATTATCGTCGATAGCATTGGCCTATGGGTTTTTGGTTTTTGATATAATCTTATGCTATCGCAAGTATTGAAGAACTAAACTTCAGCTATAGCCGACGACTGAGTAGAGTGGTTGGCAGATAAACCCAAAACGCGAATCAGGAGGTTCAATATGGGTAAGAACTTTATTGGTCTGGACACGGAAAAGACCCAGAAACTGGCAGACTCGCTTAATGAGTTGCTGTCCAACTACCAGATTTTTTACATGAACGTTCGTGGCTATCACTGGAACATCAAGGGCGACAATTTCTTTGAGCTGCACGCCAAGTTTGAAGAACTGTATGATGACCTGTTGCTGAAGATTGATGAGATCGCCGAGCGTGTTCTGACCTTGGGCCACCGCCCGGCGCACGCTTACAGCACCTACATCGAGAAGTCCGATGTGCCCGAGCGTAAGGATGTGTCTGATGGCAAAGAAGCCGTGGGCAACATCGTAGAGAGCTTCGGTAAATTGATCGCCAAGCAGCGTGATCTGCTGAATCTGGCCGGCGAGGCTCAAGACGAAGGCACCGTTGCCCTGATGAGTGATTATATCTCCCAGCAGGAAAAATCGGTGTGGATGTACCGGAGTTACCTTGGTCAGTAGATCGTCATAATACGTCCGTAAGGGCACGTGGTGGTATCAGGCCGCCATGTGCCTTTCATCAATATGTCATTGTCCTGTCTTGTTTCCTTCCCGATCCTGTAACAGCGGTGAAATAGGTTTCTTTGCTACCGAGTTAGTTTTCTAACAAAGCAAAGGAGCGTTCCGTGCAAAACCCAAAAAACATTTTCAAACCATCACTGCTGGCTATCAGTATCACGGCTACCTTGCTGAGCGGCTGCCTGTCATCCGATAACGACAATACCCCGCTAGTAGAGGCACCCCCTGCAGTCACCGGCCTGACTCTCGAATTCGTAGGGCGATATAGCTCCGGTGTATTTGGTGAAAGCGCTGCAGAAATCACCGGGTATGACGCCGACAGCCGCAGAGCGTTTGTCGTGAACGCCCAGGAAGGGTCATTGAACGTGTTGGATATGAGTGATCCATCAACACCAACGCTGATTGATACCCTGACGGTTGGTGACATTGCTGATGATGCGGTTGTTAACAGTGTCGCGGTCCGTAACGGACTCGTTGCCGTCGCGATCGAGTCTTCACCGAAGACTGAACCGGGATTCGCTGCCATATACGATGCTGCGACACTGTCCCTGCGCGGCTTTGCAGAGGTTGGTGCTCAGCCGGATATGCTGACGTTCACTCCTGATGGCAAATACCTTCTGGTAGCCAATGAGGGCGAGCCTAGTGACGACTACCAGATTGATCCGGAAGGCTCTGTTTCAGTCATTGATGTGACTGACCCTGACAACCTGCAGGTCAGGACGGCAGACTTTACCGCCTTCAAGAGTCAGAGAGCGCAGCTGGTGGCGGATGGTGTTCGGGTATTCGGGCCGGGTGCCAGTGTTGCCCAGGATATGGAGCCGGAGTACATCACCGTGAGCGCCGACAGCACCACTGCATGGGTGGCGTTGCAGGAGAACAACGCACTCGCGAAAGTGGACATCGCCTCGGCCACCATCACTGAGATCCTGCCGCTGGGCTACAAGGATCATGGTGCTGAAGGTCAGGGTCTGGATGCCAGCGATAGCAACAATGCCATCGACATCAAACCCTGGCCGGGGATTCTCGGTATGTACCATCCGGATGCCATCGCCAGCTTCAGTAACAACGGCGAGACATACATCCTGACCGCCAACGAGGGCGATGCCCGAGCCTGGGGTGAGGATAACCCAGCCTATTGGGGGCCTGAAGATTCGGAAGACCCTGCCTTTGGTGGTGATGCCAATCAGGGCTTTGTCGAGGAAATACGATTCAAGCACTTGTTCCACAAGAACGGTTTTGAGCGCCGCCTGGGTGATGACATGCCGCCACAGCTCTATGCCCTGGCCAAAGGCGCACTGTTGAATCCCGAGGTGTTCGACTACTGCGGAGCCAGTGCCGGTGAGCCGGGCGGCTGCCGGGAAGATGAACAGTTGGGCCGCCTCACGGTGACCTGGACCATGGGCTACCGTACCGATGAAAACGGCGACCCTGTGATGTTCAACACCTCCGGTGTTGAGGATCCTGCCGGTGACCGACTGATGTATGACGCGGTTTACGCGTTCGGTGGCCGCTCCATGGCGATCTGGTCGGCTGATGGTGATCTGGTGTGGGATTCCGGCGACATGGTTGAGCAGTATCTGGCCAGTGATGCCTGCCTTGCCGGGTCGCAGCGAGATATCCCCTGTGCTGAGTTCTTCAACTCGAACCACAGTGCCGGTGATTCGTTCCTGAACCGTTCGGATAACAAGGGGCCAGAGCCGGAAGCGGTAACAGCGGCCACCTTTGGTGATCGCACGTTCGCCTTCCTCGGTCTTGAGCGTATGGGTGGTGTCATGGTGTTTGACATCACCAATCCGCAGTCGCCGTCGATTGTGGACTACCTCAACACCCGAGAGGAATGGGTGTTGGACCCGGAAACCAACCTGGCTATCGCCGGTGACCTGGGGATTGAGGACATCACTGTGATACCCGCGAACCAGTCACCAAATGGCGACGTGCTCTTGCTTACCGGTAATGAAGTGAGTGGCACAACTGCTGTGTATAAGGTGGTCCTGCAATACGCCGAGTAATCCGCCAAAGCAGTCTGTTAAAACAACCCCGCCGTGAGGCGGGGTTTGTCTTTGTGCATCGCAACCCTTTGCTGAAAGTCAGGTTTCACACAACTGACATATATAGTTAACAAATCGTTCATAAACCATCGCCATAGTGACATCACGAAATTCAACACCGATCAAGAATGATCACTGATGGAGAAGAACGTAATGAAAAAGCAATTGCTGGCACTGGCTATCGGTTCCATGGTTGTCGCGCCGTCTGTGGCGATGGCTGACAAGGGCCCGACTGTTTACGGTAAAGTGAACGTTTCCTATGAAAATCAGGATCGCGATCGCGCCTCTTTCTCTAACGATGCTTGGCGTTTGCAGAGCAACGCTTCCCGTCTTGGCGTAAAAGGTGAACTGGACCTGAACATTGAAGACGTGGTTGCTGTTTACCAGGCGGAATACCAGATCAACGTTGATGATGGCGGAACACCTTTCAGCCAGCGCAACATTTTTGGTGGTTTCAAACACGCCAACGCAGGCACACTGATTGCCGGTAACTTTGATACCCCGCTCAAGCGTGCCGAGATGAGCGTTGATCAGTTCAACGATACCCCGGGCGACATCGATTTCCTGATGACCGGCCAGCTGCGTGCAACCAACATCATTCAGTACAGCACCCCGAAACTGGCAGACATGCTGACCCTGAACGTTGCGTTTATTCCGGGCGAAGAGTTTGATGACGTTGCTAACCCGGATGCCAATGACGGCCCAGCAGATGCGATTTCCGCCTCACTGACGTTCCAGAAAGACATCTTCTACGGTGCGATTGCCTACGATTCTGAAACGACTACTCGTACCCGTGGTAGCAGCACTCCCCGCCGCTTTGTGGATTCTGACGGCGGTGCACAGGATCCGCAGAACGATATCTTTCGTTTTGTGGCGGGCGTAAACACCAGCGCATTTGAAGCCGGTTTCCTCTACCAGTTGGCTGAAGGCGCCAACAACAACATGGAAGACACCAGCTACCTGGTTAGCGGTGCGTTTAAAACCGGCAATCTGAAGCTGAAGGCCCAGTATGGTCTGACCGAGGGTGATCTGACAGACGAAGAGCGCAGCTTGTGGGCGCTGGGTGCTGATTACAAGGTTGGCAAAAACAGCAAGGTGTATGCGTTCCTGACCGAGGTAGAGGAAGACCTGAGCGAAGACAAAGACACTACCTTTGGTATCGGTTTCGATCACAAGTTCTCCATGTAATACCTCTTTCATGTAGCGTCACTTCGCCGGGCCCCGCAAGGGCCCGGCTTTTTGCGTTTCAGCCGACGGCTTTCAGGGTAGGCACATCCTGATGCAGGAACCATTTCTCAGTCACTACCTTTCGGGTAAACCAGTGCGAGCGCATTAACGTGCTGGCGAGGGGCTGTTTCAGCCATTCAGGCAGTTCCCAGCCGGGGTCCTGCTCGCTGGCACGGTTGCCAAAGCGTTCCGCAATGCGCTCACCGTAGCGCTGTAGCGCAGCCCCGGAAAAGTCGGGCGCGTGAAGAATCACGTCGGCCGCCATCAAGGCGGATTCGATGGCAGGGCGGATGCCCTCACCGCTCTGGGTGTAAGCCAGGCCCGCTGCATCTCCGATCAGTAATACGCCGTCGTCTACCAGGGGCCGGTCGGCATGGGCGTACAACAGATAGGCATGACCCTTGAACCGGCCTGGCATGTCCGCAGGGATTCGCCCTTCCTGCTTCATATCATCCACAAATGCTTCCAGGTGATCCGTTAGCCTGTGGTTGTCTTCCCGCCCCAGGCCAATGTTGAGGAAGTTGCCTTTACGGAATACCCAGGCATAACCCTTGAGATCCCTGCAGAACCAGAGCTCCGGGGTATCCCCCCGGGCTTCACAGGCATCGGCCTGTTCCGGTGTCATCTCAAACTCCACTTCCTTGGCGGCCACCACCGTTTCGTGCTTGCCCGGGCCATTGCCCAGCAGTTTGGCGACCGGGCAGAAGTGTCCCCCGGCGCCGATCAGAAGTGGGGCCTGCCACTGCTCGTTGATCACCCAGTTGCCATTGTTCCGGACGATGGATTTGACCGGTGTCGCCAGTTGTTTCGGAGCGTTCACACGGTCGAGCAGAAAAGCGTCGAATTCACAGCGGCGTATGCCATAACTAACAATGCTATGGTGGTCATTCTCGACGGCAGGCTGCCCCATCATGCCGATGCGGAAACGACGAATGGGCTGAAGGGTTCGGCCATTGGCGTAATCCGTTGGGTCGATTTCAAGGCTTTCCATAACGGCAGGCGTTACCCAGCCGGCGCAGGTTTTGTCCCGGGGGAACCTGGCTTTGTCGATGACCAGCACATTCTTCCCGGCCTCCTCCAAACTGCGTGCCAGGGTGGAACCGGCGGGGCCGGCACCTACGATAATCGCGTCGTAGTATTCCATCAACTGCCCTCCGGTGTTGCTAGGAAGGCATACAGGTCCTGCCGGCTCTGGGGCAACTGATTGTTATCACCGTGGGTGAACACCACCTGGAACAGCTGCAGCGAACCGGCCCGGAATGCCGCAATAGATCCGGCCAGGTACAGTCGCCAGGCCCGGGTGAAGTGTTCGTCGTACATCTCGGTAACGCGCTCGGCATTGGCCTCGAAGCGCTCCGTCCAGTGGCTCAGGGTCTGGGCATAGTGCAGCCGCAGGTTCTCCACATCCAGCACCGAGAAGTCGCTGTGCTCACAGATTTCCATAAACTCGCCGATACTGGGAGGGTAGGCGCCGGGAAAGATCCGCTTCTCTATCCAGGCATTCATTAGCATGGGCCGGTTGCGCCCGATGCTGTGGAGCAGAGCTATGCCGTTGGGTTTCAGGCTGCGCTTGATCAGCTCCGACAGGGCTCGGTAGTTTTCCTTGCCAACGTGCTCCAGCATGCCAACAGAGACGAATGCGTCATACTGGCCGGTGATGTTGCGGTAGTCGTCCTCCACATAGGTAATAAGACCATCGAGCCCCTGGCGTTCAGATTCGGCCTGGGCGTATGCCAGTTGCTCACGGGATATGTTGTAGGAGTGAACTTTCACGCCGTAGTTGCGGGCCATGTAACGGGCCAGGCCGCCCCAGCCACAGCCGGCTTCCACCACCGTCATGCCTGGCTTCAGGCGAAGCTTCCGGCACACATGCTCCAGTTTGGCCAGTTGTGCCTGCTCCAGTGTGTTACCGGGGTGCTCGTAATAGGCACAGGTGTACTGCATTTCTGCGTTGTCCAGCCAGAGTTGGTAAAACTCGTTGCCCAGGTCGTAGTGGTGGTGAATGTTTTCCTTGGCTTCGGAAATGCCGGTTGCTCTGGGGTTGTGATTCTTCCAAAGCGCATCCAGCCATTTTGGCCATTTCTGTCGGGCGGCGTGGACTGATCGGTAAAGGCTTTCCATCAGATCAGGCAGGTCGCCATCGATCTCCAGGCGGCCAGCGCTGTACAGATCGCCGAAGGCGAGGTTGGGGTTGGCAACGAGGGAGTAGAGTGCCTTGTGATCCTTCAGGTGCAGGGTGAAGCGGGCGGGCCCTTGTTCTGGCTCGATGACCTCGCCATTCCATAGCTGGAAGCGTATGGCGGGTGAGCCGGCCATTCGCATCAACTTGGCGATCAGCCAGCGTTCATAGCTGTGTGGTTCGCGATCAGCCTGACTGTTTTCCAATGGCAGGCTAAGAACATGTGCTTTGGTGTTGCTGTCAGAATAGTCCGTCTTTGGAGCTGTACCCTGTGCCATGAAACTTCTCTCCCTTCGCGTTCATTCTCCGGCGTTTTCCCGAATGCATCACTGAGAGTCGCGTTTCTGACTTAGTATAGAAAATGATCAGGGTTTGTCAGGTTTGGGGGCAAAAAGGACAGGAGGCAGGGGCGGGTTGCATACCCGACCCTGCCTGACAGGTCAGTAGGTGGAGCTCATGCCGAACCATTCCGGGAAGATGACGATCAGCGCCAGCACCAGAATCTGGATCAGTATGAATGGCACAATGCCTTTGTAGATATCGATCGTTCGGACATTCGGTGGTGCCACCCCCTTAAGGTAGAACAGTGAGAATCCAAAGGGTGGTGTCAGGAAACTGGTTTGCAGGTTCATGGCTACCAGAATGGCAAACCACAGCATGTTAATGCCCAGGGCTTCGGCTACCGGCGCCAGGATGGGCACGATGATGAAGGAAATCTCTACGAAGTCGATGAAGAAACCAAGAATCAGGATGACCAGCATGGCCAGAATGATGAAGCCCCATTGCTCGCCCGGCAGCATCAGCAGCCATTCCTCCAGCAGATAGTCGCCGCCGGTGTAACTGAACACCATGGAGAAGGCCGTGGCTCCAATCAGAATGGCGAAGACCATCGCAGTAACGCTGACTGTATCCTTCGCCGCATCCCAGACCATCTTGAACGAGAACTGACGGTAGATGAGCGCCAGTACCACCGCGCCGATACCGCCCAGGGCTGAAGACTCAGTGGGGGTGGCAATGCCGGTGAAGATGGAGCCAAGCACCACGATGATTAATGCAAGCGGAGGGATAATTGCCAGCAGGGCATCGCGTATCTCTTTGCCCCGGCTAATGCTGTCGTCATCCTTGGGCATTGCAGGTGCGGTCTGCGGCTTTAACCGGGTAAGGATAAGTATGTAAACAATGTACAGGCCGATAAGAAGCACACCAGGTCCCACGGCAGCCCTGAACAGGTCGCCAACGGGCAGCCCCAGTACATCACCTAGAATGATCAGTATGATGGAGGGGGGAACTATCTGCCCCAGGGTGCCAGAAGCGCAAATCGTGCCGGTTGCCAGCCGTTTGTCGTATTTGTGCGCAAGCATGACCGGGAGTGATATCAGGCCCATGGCCACTACGCTGGCGCCAACCACGCCGGTCGAGGCGGCCAGCAGCGCGCCCACAAGAATGGTGGAAATGGCCAAACCACCCGGCAAGCCGCCAAACAAGCGACCCATGGAGGTGAGCAGTTGCTCAGCCAATTTGGTGCGCTGCAGTACTACCCCCATAAAGATGAACAAGGGCACCGCCATCAGTACCGTATTCTGCATCACGCTCATGATGCGGTACGGCATGAAGGCAAACAGATCCATGCCCTCGGCATAGATACCGAACACCAGAGCCACACCACCAAACGTAAAGGCCACGGGGAAACCGAACATCAGCATGATCAGGGCCACGCCGAACATAATCATACCGATCATGCCAGGCCTCCCGCGCTATGCTCGCCCACGTATTCCTTCTCGCCCGCCAGCACCCGAATGGCATAGGTCACCATATTCAGGCCGGCGGTGGCCATGAATACGGCACTCAATGGTATCACCGCTTTGATCACCCAGCGGTGAGGCAGGCCACCTGGGTCACCACTGCCTTCGCCCATCTGGTAGGAATCCAGGGCGAAGCTGTAACCGTAACGGCCGATCAGGTAGGCAAAGGGAATGACAAAAATCAGCGAACCCAGAATATTGACCCAGGCCTTGGTCTTGTTACTCCAGCGGGTATAGAACACGTCTACCCGAACGTGGCCATCCGTGCGCAGGGCGTAGGGAATACCCAGCAGAAAAACCACGGAATACAGATGCCATTCCATTTCCTGCATGGCGATGGACACATCGTTGAAGACGTAACGGGCAACGACATCGTAGAAAACGTTCACGGCCATCAGGATCATGGCCAGGCAGGCAATCACGCCGCACAGTTTCGAGAGCCAGGCCAGGCTCTTGTCGAGTTTGATTATCCAGTACATGGAACTTCGTCCTCCGCAAAGCGGATGCGTATCTGTGAAACGAAAAAACCGGGATCACTGCGTTGAGCGATCCCGGCTCTGTTACTTGAAGGCCTCAATTTTACTCGATTTCAGCCATGGTATTGAGATAGGCGTTATCAGAAATGCGAGTGTACGCTCGGGAATCCCGTTGGTAGTCCTCAAGAGACTTTACGATACGCGCAGCCTGCTCATTGTTGCCGGCGGCTTCCTTGAGCAATTTCTGATTGGCGTCATACATGGCCTGGAAAACATCGTCTGGGAAATTCTTGATCTGTACGTTGGGGTAGTCTTGCTTGATGTTGGCCCATGCCTTGGCGTTTTCATGCTGTGAGTGAATCAACATATCGTAGGCGGCGGTACGCATGGCAACGCGCAGGATTTCCTGCAGGTCTGCTGGCAGCCGCTCCCAGACACGCTTGTTGATCAGGAACTGCAGTTCGGTGGCAGGCTCATGCCAGCCAGTGTAGTAATAGTCCGCGATCTGGTGGAAGCCCAGACGGAGATCGAGTGCTGGACCTACCCACTCCAGGGCGTCGATGGTGTTGCGCTCAAGGGCTGTATAGAGTTCGCCGGGAGCGATATTGGTGGGGTTAACGCCTACTTCCGCAAACACCTCTCCGGCAAAGCCTGGAATACGCATTTTCAGACCTTTCAGGTCGTCCAGTGATTTGATTTCCTTGCGGAACCAGCCGCCCATCTGGTTGCCTGTGTTGCCGCCGGGGAAGGACAGCATGTTGTGAGGTTCGTACACCTCCTGCATCAGGTCCATGCCATCGCCATAATAGAACCAGGCGTATTGCTCAAGGGCTGTCATGCCAAAGGGCATGCTGGTGAAGAATAGTGTGTTGGGTACCTTGCCTTTCCAGTAATAGGAGGCAGAGTGACCCATGTCGTACTGACCGGCTTTGACCATGTCAAAAACGCCGAGCGGGGCCTTGTGCTTGTTGGCAGAATCGATCCGGATTTTCAGCCGGCCGTTGGACATTTTTTCCGCCATCTGGGCCATGCTTTTGGTGGCATCTCCAAATATCGGAAAGTTAGGTCCCCAGGTTTCTGCAAGTTTGAGGGTGAAGGTGTCTTGGGCGAGCGCCTGAGTGGCGGCAAAGGTAGTTGCCACAGCCAGCACAGCCGCGGAAAGAACAGAACGGATCTTCATTGCTCTTCTATCCTCTGGTTTTATTGTATTTGTCGTTTTCGATGGACCCGGTTCCCTGTAGGAAACCACCGTCCGGACAGTCTAGTTCAGATTAGCAACTACCGCGGCCGTTCTACAGCAAAAAATAACCTATGTACGACATAGGTCTAAGGTCGTTGGGAGGTGAGAAGTTCACACATCCTGCATGCGGCCGATCTGGCTGGCCATGCGCATGGCCTCGTGTTCCTCGAGGGATTTCAGGTCTTCCAGCAGGGTTTTGGCCTCGGGAATCTCGGCTTTACCGATCAGGTTGTCATACAGGTTCATTACCTGGTCGTGGAAATCGAAAATCTCACGGGCAATGCCGGCAAAATCCAGATCGTTGTAGTGGGTGTCGCAGGTGCGTTCATTCTCGATAGGTTTGTGCACGCCATAGTCGTAAAGGCGGGTGTTCATGGCTTTCGAATCGGCCTGTCTTTCATACTCTGCCACGGCTTTTGCCAGCAGGCTTTCATGGCGGCTGATGTAATCCAGCAGGGCGCTGGCCCGTTCGTCCTTGTTCAGGGCGGCCGATTCGTGCAGGCAGCGGGCAAGGTGGGCGTGCAGCTGCCGGGTCCAGTCGATCAGGTCGGCAAAGGTTTTGATTTCCATACAGGTAAACTCCCTTCAAAATGAAGTGGTTCAACAATTTTCTGTAAGTCTAGACGATATTTTCCACCTTCCATGTTGGCGGTCTTTTGATCGGGATCAGGAGCTTGATGAATCCTTCAAAACCTTTTCGTTTTTTGCTGACCCGGCTGACGGAAGATTACCTGTTATTGGCGTTGGTGCTGTCGCTTTTGCCCTTGTTGTGGTTCACCTCGCCAGAGCTGAATGAGCTGGTTGAACTGGTGCATTGGCAAACTCTGGCAGCGTTGACCGGGTTCCTGGTACTGAGTCGAGGGCTGGAGGACAGCGGAGCCCTGGCGCTTGCCGGGGTCTGGCTGGTAGCGCGATTCTGCACCGAACGTGCCCTGGCTCTGACGTTGGTGGGCTTTTCCATGGCGTTGTCGGCGGTGGTCACCAACGACGTGACCCTGTTCATTGTGGTGCCGCTGACCGTAGCACTGTCGTCGGTTGTCAAAATTCCTCTGGGCCGGCTGGTGATCTTCCAGGCCCTGGCGGTGAATGTGGGCTCGGCACTGACCCCCATCGGTAACCCCCAGAACCTGTTTATCTGGCAAACCTGGGAGTTGGGATTCATCGAATTTGTCAGCGCGATGCTGCCGCTGGTGCTTTTGTTGTCGTTGGTGCTGGGGTTGGCGACAGCCCTGGCGTTTCCATCGAGGCCTGTCCGCGTCAGCCTGGTGGCCAGGCTGGCTAAACCAAGGCTGTTGTTGGTGTCTGGCCTCTTGTACCCGGCGTTCATTCTGGCGGCTGAGGCGGGTGGCGTAATCGCCGCCGCGCTGGTGATACTGGTGTTGTATGGGCTGGTATACCGGTCGGTCCTGCGGGGTGTCGACTGGTTGCTGCTGTTAGTGTTCCTGCTGATGTTTGTGAACCTCGGGTTGTTGGCCACCTTGCCAGCGGCTCAAGCTTTTGTGGAGTGGTTGCTGGCCTTGCCCGGAGGGGTGCTGACTGCCTCTGTCCTGATGTCCCAGGTGATGTCGAACGTTCCTGCGGCGATTTTTCTCGCGCCGTTCACCGATGATTGGCGAGCGTTAGCCTGGGGTGTGTCCGTGGGCGGGTTCGGCCTGGCTATCGGGTCGCTGGCCAACCTGATCGCCTTGCGGCTGGCTCGGGTGCAGGGCTTGTGGTTGGCGTTCCATGTCTGGTCCATGCCGGCACTTGCTTTGGGAGTTCTGTCAGCGGTTTTCCTGATCGGGCCCGGCTGATCGCCGCGTCGAAATCATTCTTGAGGGCGCTCCGCCGCAATGACGGTGCGTGCTGTCGGTGTCGGCCGCTTGGCGCGCCATTGTCGGTAATAAGCCAGGGCGGGCTTCTCGATGCCGTAGTGCAGGACAGCGGCCAGGGTAATCGCCACAGCCAGTGCCAGCACCACCCCCAACTGCCCCGGCAGGCCTGCCTGATAGGTCAGGTCGATCAGCCCATAGCCAATGTTCTGATGAACCAGGTACAGCGTATAGGAAATGCTTCCCAGCCAGAGCAGGCTGGGGCGTGACAGCACATTCAGGTGGCCGGCGACCGCCAGTGCGAAAATGCCGTAGCAGGCCAGCACGAAGATATTGAATGGTGCTTTGTAGGCGACCAGGCAATGGCCGATGCTCACGGCCAGCAGCACAACATCGATGGCAGGCAAGCGGCGATCATGATAGGCCCGGTAGATCACCATGCCGCTGATAAAAAGTGGCGCGTAGCGAACAAACAGCAAATCTTTCAGCAGAAAATCCAGGGCGTCCGGAATGGCCTTCCACCAGATAACGCCGGCATAACTGACCAGCACCCAGGCCCAGAGTATCGGCCGAATCCTGCGCCAATCGCCCAGGCCATAGAACAGAAGGGCAATCCACACATAGAAGGTGGCTTCAATCACCAGGCTCCAGTATGCACCGTCAACGTGGGGGTAGCCCAGGTATTCGTGCAACAGCGTCAGGTTCATCAGTGCCGCATCGAAGCTAACCATACGATCCTCCGGCCCGAGCCAGTGGACCATCAGATAGGTGAGCGCAATGCCTGCCCACAAGGCGGGTAGAAGTCGGAAGGCGCGCGCCAGGGCGAATTGACCGGAAGTGCGCGTGCGTTCCAAGGTCATGAAAATGACGAAGCCGCTGAGCATGAAAAACAGGTGCACGCCATAGCGCCCGAAATCCAGGAAACCGGGGCTGTTGAATGAATGGCCGTAGAGCTTTTGGTAGTAAGGCAGGTAATGGAACAGAACCACAGCCAGAGCCGCGAGGCCACGCAGGGCGTCCAGAGCTGTCAGGCGATTTCGGGCATCGTGCATGGTGAGCCGGGTTCCGTTGTGAGTGAGCTAGCAGTTTATCCTGCCGGCTGTCGGGCGCCTATCGCCGGAGTATACGATTGCCTTGCCGGGCACTGACGTTTCGTTCATGGTGATTCGCCCGATCCGGAGTACACTTGAGGATACGATGAGTGAATGCAGTAATCAGGGAGCGAGCATGTCATGACAGTAGAGCTGGGTGTTATTGAAGGTTTCTATGGCCCAATGTGGAGTTGGGCAGAGCGGGGGCGCCTGATGACCTCTCTGGCCGCCCATGGTTACAGCTTTTACCTGTATGCCCCGAAGGCGGACCCCTACCTGCGCCGTCGTTGGCAGGAACCCCACCCTGCAGACCAGGCGGCAGAGCTGGAATCCTTTGCCCGGTTGTGCCGTCGTGAGGGGGTACGTTTCGGGATAGGCCTGAGCCCGTTCGAGATTTTCAACCGGTTTGATGATGCCGCCCGGGAAGCGCTGGCGGCCAAGCTCCGGATGCTCGACAAGGCGGGTATTCAGGAGCTGGCCATCCTGTTTGATGACATGCGCTCTGAAGTGCCAGAGCTGGCCCGAACCCAGGCAGAGATTGTCTGCTGGATTCGGGATAACACCAAGGCCACCACCATTAGCATGTGCCCCACCTACTATTCCGACGATTCGGTGCTCGACCGGGTATTTGGTGAGCGCCCGGCGGATTACCTGGAAACCCTGGGCGCGGAATTGCCAAAAGACGTGCGGGTGTTCTGGACCGGAGAGGAAGTCTGTTCCCGGGAGATTTCACCGGGTCACCTGAAGCGGGTGGGCGATCGCCTGGGCCGCAAACCGGTGCTGTGGGATAACTACCCGGTGAATGATGGCGACCGGATGTCCCGGTACCTGCACCTGCGGGCCTTCACCGGCCGCCCCGCGAACAATGCAGCACATCTGGCCGGCCACGCCATCAATCCGGCATTACAGCCGGCGTTGACGGCGATACCCGCGCTCACTCTGGCGGAATCTTACCGGCAGGGGCCGAACTATCAGTATGGCCAGGCGTTTCATCATGCCGCCCGGGAACTGTTGGGGGTAGACCTTGCCAATCAGCTACAAGCCGATCTGCTGGTGCTGCAGGATACCGGGCTGGGGCGGATCAGTGATGAAAAGAAGCAGGCGCTGATCCACACCTACGATGCCTTTGATCATCCGGCCGCCAACGAGATTCTGCGCTGGCTGGCCGGTGACTATCAGGTGACGGACGAGATGGTGCAAACCCAGTAAACGGACGTTACTCGAGGTAATAGTCGACGGTCGAGACCACACGTACCGTTTTCACCGGCTGCTGCTGTTCCGATACGCCCGGCGCCTGGTCCCGGGCCAGAATCTGGAACACCCCCTGATTGGCCCGGCGCAAACCGCCAACACTGGCGTTGGCATCCCGGGCGAACTGCTGGGCAGCTTCCCGCGCGGAGGCGGTGGCTTCGGCGATCATCGCCGGCTTGATGTCGTTCAGGCCACTGAACAGGTAAGTGGGGCCGCCGGGGCCGTAGTCGGTGGTCAGCAGTACGCCGGAATCCACCAGTTCACTGACGTTTTGGGCCGCCTGGCGAATGCGGTCTATCTGGGTGCTGCGCACCATTAAGGTCTGGTTGATGATGAACTTCTGTTCGCCCTCGCCCTGATAAGGGTTGGCGCGAGTGTCGGTGACATCCAGCCGTTGCAGCTCAACGGCGTTCTTGTCGATCGCCTGTAACTCCAGAAACGCATAGATGGCTTCGCGGCTACTGCGCGCTTTTTCCTGCGCTTGTTCCAGGGTGTTGCCCGTGGCCACAAAGCGGATTGGCCAGAGTGCCAGGTCGGCCTGCACCTCCCGTTCGGCAACGCCTTTGACGGTGACATAGCGATCCGACGTTTTCAGGCCGGTGAGCCCTTCTTTCAATAACGAGGCAGAGAGAACAAGGCTTATGCCCAGGATAATGGCAACAACAACTTTCATGGTTCAGTCCCTTGTGTGAATCAACGTGCCTATTCTGTGATGCACTGGACCTCTGGTCCACTGCTAAAACGTTCCCGCATGGCGTTCTGCCGCCGATCCGTGTCCCGGAATTCCGGTGGCAGGGGTTGGATCAGATACAGGTAATCGCCCTTGTCGAGGTTGCCGGCCAACGGTGCTTGTCGTTCCTCGTTTGGCCAGAACACTGGACTGATCACCACCACGGAAAGCTCCGGCGCCTGTTGTTTAAGCAAGGCCACGGTGCCGAGCCCCTGCTCACTGTGGAAGGTGCCTGTCAGGTGCACTACCTGGTGGTCCGGATGCTGTTTATGAGCCTGCAGGATGCGCATGGCCATGGTGTTGTCGCGTAGCAGTTGGGCGTTGTAGGTGTTATCCATGCGCTCGGCCATGGAGGGATCGCCCTGGCCGTGGCTGCCGCTGATGGCCTCGACAAACTTTTCCCGGTAGGCGGGGGTGTCCCGGAACGGCTGCTCAGGCAGTGTTTGCCGTTGGTCGGCGGGCAGGCGCTCGAGGTAGTCCGTGCCAGTGCGGCCCACGCAACGAACCACATCGGCAGGGGCGTTGGCGGCAACAACGGGAAGATCATGGCGCCGGGAGAATTCCACCAGCGGCCGGTAAGAGCCCCGGTAGTTGTCCCAGGCGTTGGCGTCTTCGATCATCTCGGTTTCGCCGGTCATGCCCGCCAGATAACTGTCTAGCGCCGGCTGATCATCCAGATTGAACTGCTCCAGGGTCAGCACCTGGCGCGGACGCTGTTGGTAGAGCCGTTGCTGTAACCGGGCCTGCAGAAGGTGCGAAGCCTGGTGGCCATGATATTCGCCAATCACCACCACATCGGTGCTGGCCAGTGCGCGGGCCAGACTGTCGATAGTGACTGGCTGGCTTGAATGGCTGTCGAACAGTACGCTGTCATACAGGGTTTGTGGTTGCGCGGGCTCTGTGCCGGACGGTTTGGGTAGCTGGGCACAACCGGTCGTTAGCGCCAGGCAGAGGGCCAGCACAGGGGAGCGAAAGCACTTGGGTGTGGTCATCGGCAATGCTCACTCAGGTTTGTCGGTGCGCCCTTTGCGCCAGTCTTCGCCCAGTCTCTGCTCGACGTATTCGCGGATAAACTGGCGGACTTTCTGTGAAGGAGTAACATCCTCTGCCTTGCACAGTTCCTCAAAGACCGCTTTCTTCTCCGGATCGATCAGTAGCGTCAATCGGGCTGTTCGGTTTTCCTTAGTCATAAGTAGCAGTGCTCACGGCATGTTAATCAGGTTAACATTGAGTGTAATTTTCGTGAGCATATAATGACTGGGTCATCGTCGCAACCGGGAAAAGGTTTATGTCGCACCGCGCTCATCTGTTCTCTCTAAGGGGCGCTCACGCCTTCCGTGAAGCCTGTGTGGATGAGCGTTATACCGGTGGCCGCTTTCTGAAAGACCTGATGGCCGGTGTTACCGTCGGCATTATTGCCATCCCCCTGGCCATGGCGCTGGCCATCGCCAGTGGCGTTGCCCCCCAGTATGGTCTGTATACCGCCTTTATTGCCGGTTTTGTGATTGCCCTGTTTGGCGGCAGCCGTTACAGCATCTCCGGGCCCACGGCGGCGTTCGTGGTGATTCTGTACCCCATTGCCCAGAGCTACGGCCTGGGTGGTCTGCTGCTGGCCACCCTGATGTCCGGGGTGTTGCTGGTGATTATGGCGGTGATGCGCCTGGGCCGCTTTATCGAGTATATCCCGGAATCCGTCACCCTGGGATTCACCGGCGGTATTGCGGTGGTGATCGCCACCCTGCAGGTGAAAGACTTTTTCGGCCTGTCGGTCGAGACCATGCCGGAGCAATACTGGGACGAGCTGGCGGTGCTGGCTCAGCAGTTACCGGCCCTGGATTCCATGAGTACACTGATAGCCGCCATTACCCTGGCGGTTATGTTGCTCTGGCCCAGGCTGAAAACGCCGGTGCCGCCGCATTTGCCTGCGGTGATTATCGGCAGCCTGCTGGCGATCTGGTTCAATGCCAATGGGGCTGCGATAGAAACCATCGGTTCCCGGTTCAGTTACCTGTTGCCCGATGGCAGTACCGGTGCCGGCATTCCGCCGTTTCTTCCCGAATTTGCCTGGCCCTGGCAGCAACTGAATGCCCAGGGCGAGCCGGTGGGCCTGTCCTGGAATATGGTCCGCGAGCTGCTGCCGGCGGCCTTTGCTATTGCCATGCTCGGAGCTATCGAGTCTTTGCTGTGTGCCGTGGTGCTGGATGGCATGACCGGCAAACGCCACAGCGCCAACAGCGAACTGATGGGGCAGGGCATCGGCAACATTGTGGTGCCGTTTTTCGGCGGTATTACCGCCACCGCCGCCATTGCCCGCTCAGCTGCCAACTATCGGGCCGGGGCCCAGTCACCGGTGGCTGCTATGGTGCATGCCCTGGTGGTGTTGCTGGCGCTGGTGTCGCTGGCCGGTATTCTGGCATACCTGCCCATGCCGGCCATGGCTGCGCTGCTGATCATGGTGGCCTGGAACATGAGCGAGGCCCCCAAGGCCGTGCATCTGCTGAAAACCGCCCCGCGCAGCGATGTGCTGGTGTTTTTTACCTGTTTTGGCCTGACCGTGGCGCTGGATATGGTCATTGCCATTACCACCGGTGTCTTGTTGGCGGCGGTGCTGTTCATGCGTGAAATGGCTCAGATGACCAAGGTGACAGACATCAGCGATAACAAACGGGTAGTGCAGGCCGGGCTGCCGAAAGGCTGGCGGGTGTTCAAGATCAATGGCCCGCTGTTCTTTGCCGCCGCTGACCGGGTTTTTGGTGAGCTTGCGGATCTGTCCCGGGAAACCCGGGGCTTTGTGTTGTACATGGATGGCGTGACCGTGCTGGATGCCGGCGGCCTGGCGGCGTTGAACAAACTGATTGACCAGTGCCGGAAAAACGGTACCGAAATCATGATCGCTGACCTTCAGTTTCAGCCCCTTCGGGCCCTGGCCCGGGCTGGGCTGAAGCCGGAACCGGGGGTCAGTAGCTTTTATCCATCGCTGGCCGCCGCTCTGGAAACCCTCAATACCCGTCGCAGTGCCCCGCAGATGGTTTGATCCGCTTACAGCGGCCAGTGCAGTTGCAGGTTGCCGCCGCCAAACCCGAATTTGTGCAGGTAGAAGGTGGGGTTCAGGGTTAACACTGCCTGGTTGCTGGCGCTCAGTCGGGTTTCAATAGGCACGGCCAGCTTGCCGGTAAAGCCGGTATGCCGGCGTTGTTCCTCCTCCTGTTCAAAGGTTTGCCGGATTTCGGGCGCACTCAGGTAAATGCCCGGGCTGATGCTGGTGTTCTGGCTGGCGCTCAGGGTGATCTCGGCGAAGACCGTTGGCTCCCGGCGTCGAATGCGCCCCTCATCATTCAGCGCTCTTCCGAAATATCCGGTTTCATCCAGTTGCAGCCAGGCCACTCCAACCGTGGGGGAGAGGCGGTGCGACACCAGGGTGGCGGAGCCCCGGGCCTTCAGGTGATCCCGCTCGAATCCGGTGGCCCTGTTTTCATCGCTCCGCTGTAGCGTGTAATCCCGCCGTGTGCGCTCACCTTCCAGGTGTAACCCGATCAGCCAGTCTCCGGTTTGCTGGCGGTGGCTGATGGCTCCGCGCTGGGTTTCGTTGCTGACAGCCAGCTCCTGGCGCTGGCTGATGAACCGGGAATCCGGGGACAGGTTGAGCGATACCGTCGTACCCTCCACGGCAGTGGATCCTTGGTGATGCCACTGCAGAAAATAGGACTGCGGCTTTTTGCTGAAACGGTCGGCGGTATCGGTTTTTTCGTTGAAGTAGTAATCCGGTAGTATCACAGAGGCGTGCAGCCAGCTCTGGCTGTCGAGGTGATGGCGCGCGCTAAGATAAATGTCCGATTCCGCTTTGTCGGAGAACACATCGCCTTGCAGCCACACTTCTGTGCGCTCGCCAATGTTCTGGCGGAAGCCTACCAACTGCCGCTGATAGGGACCGTCCAGATCCTCCGCCCGCTGGATATCGAGCAGAAAGCCGTTCTGATCATCGCGAAACCCGAAATCCTGGCGGTAGCGGAAGTCGAAATACAGCCGGCGGCTGCTGACACTGCCGCCGGTACCGCGGATGCCGTTGTCCATGGCGGTCGGTAACGCCTGACGGTGATCAAACGTCAGCTCGTGAAGGAAGCGCTCGGTGTCATAGGCTTCATCCCGGCCCAGTACCACTGCATCGGACCTCCAGGGTTGCGGGATATGAGCATTGCTGGCGCTTGCGGTGCCGGAGAGGGTGATTGCCAGTGCCAGGATCATCCGACGGGAGGCAGGGCTTCGGGTTGAAGTTGTTGTCATGGATTGAGGTCACCTTCCTGACAGGCTTTGTTCTATCCTATGTCCAACACTGATGATTCGCAAAAAAGGACCCCCATGTTGCCATTCCGGGTTGTTGACCGTCTGAAGTTCATTGTCGAGCGCCAACTTGTCAAAGGGGCTGGATTCCAGTTACTGGTTGTCGGCTTCTTTATTGGGCTTATTTCGCTGATCGGCGGGATGCTTGTGGTGCCCCAGGGGGGAGAGTTCGACGACCCGGGCTCGGCTGTCTGGTGGGCGTTTCTGAGGCTGACCGACCCGGGTTATCTGGGCGACGATGTGGGTACCTGGCAACGGGTGGTCTCCACATTGCTGACCGTGCTCGGTTACGTGGTGTTTATGGGTACCCTGGTGGCCATCCTGACCCGCTGGTTGATTGCGAAGATGGAAGAGCTGGAGCGGGGCCTGACACCAGTCACCCTGAAGAACCACTTTGTAGTGCTTGGCTGGACAGCTCAAACGCCGCCACTGGTGGCTGAGCTGTTCAGCTCTACCGGTCGGATGCAGCGTTTTCTGGAGAAGCACGACACACAGAAGTTACGGTTGGTAGTTCTGGCCGAAGAAGCCAGTGCAGAGCAGGCTCACGAGCTGGGGAATGAGCCCGGTGTTGGGCGCCGGGCCCGGGAGGTGATTCTTCGCAGTGGCTCGGCCATCCAGCCGGACGCCTTGCACCGGGTAGCGTGTCTGGATGCCGCTGCGGTGATTGTGCCAAGCCAGGTTCACGATGCCGGAAGCTTGGTGACGTCAGATGTGGAAACCGTCAAGGCGCTGTTGTCCATCGCTGCCCAGGCTCGCCATCTGAACGCCCCCCTTCCGTTTGTCGTGGCTGAGATACAGGACATGCGCAAACTGTCGGTGATTGAACGTGCCTATCCGGGGGCGGTAGAGGTGGTGGCCGGCGATGTCACCATCAGCAGGTTGATGGTGCAGAACGTACTGCATCCCCATCTTTCTGAGGTCTATAACGAACTGCTAACCGCGGGAGAAGGCAGTGAAATTTTTGTCCGGGGCGGTGAAACCGCCGAAGGCTTGAGCCTGGGCGAACTGGCGACCCAACGCCCGAGTGCCATTGTTCTTGGATTGTTGCAGCCCGCCGGTAGCGGCTGGAACGTCAACCTGCTGGCACCCGCAGACACGATTATTCGCCGCGAAGACCGCGTGGTGCTGTTGGCCAGAGATTACGAGCATACGGGGGCAGACCCGAAAGCGGAACCGCTGCCTGTTGTTGAAAGGACCGCTGCACGGCCCCACACAACTGGCGGTTCGGGGGCTCACCGGGTACTGGTTTTGGGCTGGAACCGCCGGGTACCCAGCCTGGCGGCGGAGTTCAGCAGTTACAAAGGGCGCAAATTCATGTTGAACATGGTGTCTGCCACCCCATTAAAAGAACGCCAGCGAGAAATTGACCGTTACGGCGTTGATCTTGAAGCCATCGACGGTCAGTTGCTGGAAGCTGACTACATGGTGGAAGACGATCTGCGAAAACTGAACCCCGCCAGCTACGATACGGTCATTCTGCTGAGCAGTGACCGCCTTGGTTCCGGGGAAGAGGCCGATGCCAGGGCCATGGTTGGTTACCTGCAGCTGGAAGAGATTCTGGCCGAGGCGCCCCGGCGCCCGCAGGTAATCATGGAGTTGAGTGATCCCAACAACCGCCAGCTGCTCTATGGCCACCAGAGTGAGATGCTGATCAGCCCGATGATCCTGAGCCACGTTCTGGCTCAGGTAGCCCTGCGTCGCGAACTCCGGGTAGTGTTGGATGAGTTGTTTACTGTGGGTGGTGCCGAGATTCAGTTTCGCGATCCCCACGATTACCCGTTGCCGGCGAGCGCGGATTTTCAGCTGCTTGAAAAAATTGTCGCCGCCAGCGGTGATGTTGCCCTGGGCGTTTATCGTGCAAAGGCTAATGAATTGGGGCGGCACCTTCAGCTGAATCCGCCACGAAAACAGTTCCTGGAGCTGCAGCCACAAGACCGGATCGTGGTGTTGGGAACCAGCTGAACGGGTTCAGGTGGCACCGACTTTGTGGTCCGGACCGGGGGGGACTTTTTGGGCCAGTGACTTGACGTGATCGCTCAAACCCACCGCCTGCTCAATATCGATGACCAGCGCGATGCCGGTACTAAGGCTTTCATCCAGTTTGCCGGCATTGCGGACAGCCGCCAGCACAGGGTCAACCCGGCGGCTTTCTACGAGAATCAGCAGTACATCTCTCGGGTCCAGTATTTCCAGTCCGAAAATACCCAGGGTTTTCTTCAGGCCCTGGCCTCGGGCATTGGTAATAATGGTAGCTCCGGTTGCTCCTGCTTCCCGGGAGGCGTCCAGTACCTTATCGGTTTTGTCCTCATCGACAAAAACCATCAGCAACTTGAATTCCATGGTGCTCTCCAGTGACTTGTTTCAGAAGCTATTCAACCTGTTCAAGCAACACCGCCATAATGTCGTCCATGGTGACAAAGCCCAGCAGATCATTGTCCTCCAGTACCAGGATGCGTTTTACCCGGTGTTCGGTCATCAGGCTGGCGACCTGGCGAACAGCGAGACTTTTCCCTACCGAGATTGCCGGCTTGGCGCAGGCGTCGTAAACGTTCAGCAGGTCAATGTCACCTTCTTCGGCAACAACGGTCTTGAGCACATTGGTGTAGGTAATCAGGCCGTAGGCATCATTTGGGTGCTGTTTCTCGACCACCAGGGATTTCACGTTATGCTTCTTCATCAGGCTCAGGGCTTCCCGCAGCTTGGCGAAGGGGGAAACACAAACCACGTCGGTAACCATGACCTCTTTGACCAGTTTCATCTCCGGTGCTCCTTAGATATTTTCTTTCAGATGCTGTTCAAACTTCTGGAACTGGGACATATCAATGCCGCCCAGGTGTTCCAGCGGCAGGGTGAATACCAGTCCCTGGGAATCGTTTTCCGCCGGCATCAAAAGTTTTTGAATGGATTTGAGTATCTGCAAGGACAGGCCCTTTTCCAGAACCATCACCAGCACACTCTGGCTGCCGTCGTAGGTCAGGCCAAAGAAGGTCTTCTTGGCCGTGTTGCTGATGCCCCGGCCGGAAAGCACGGTAATGCCGCCGGCGCCCAGATCGCGGGCGGCATCTATGCATTCCTGTTCCTGGTCTTCCGGAACAATGGCTACGAGAACGGAAAATTTCATGGTCGCACCTCTCTGCGGTCTGTCAGCCATTGCATGACAATGGCGTAGAGCATCACCGTAACAATAGGAAAGATAGAAGCGAAAGCAATCAGGCCGAAGCCATCAATCAACACACTTCGGCCCTCGATATTGGTGGCCAGGCCAATGCCGAGGGCGGTCACCAGGGGCACGGTCACCTCGGAGGTGGTCACCCCGCCCAGATCGTAGGCCAGGGCCACGATATATTTCGGGGCCAGGGCGGTCAGGATGATGACTACCGTGTAGCCACCCATAATGTAGTAATGCATGGAGCCGCCAACAATGATCCGGTGCACCCCGATGCTGATGCCAACGGCCACGCCCAGGGCAACCAGAATGCGAATGGCATTACCGTTGATCCGCCCGGAGGCGGCCTCTTCGGCCTGCTTGCCCACAGCGAGCAGGGCCGGCTCGGCCATGGTGGTGGCAAATCCGATCATAAAGGCGAACAGATAGATGAAGCCGAACCTCTCGAGCTCAATCAGCTGCTCCGCCATGCTGGTGCCAATCGGGAACAGGCCCATCTTGAGGCCGACGACAAAGGCATACAGGCCCAGAATAACCAACAAAAATCCGAACAGGATCTTCGGCGGATTGGACAAGCCCCGGCGCAGGACGATGTACTGGAAGAACAGAATGGTTAGGATGATGGGCAGCACGTCCCGGAACATCTCCGCCAGCTCCAACAGCATTTTCAGGGCGCCGGAGATGGCTTCGCCTTCGTCCTGCAGGAGCATGGGGCCCGCTTCGTCGGATACGCCGCCGCTGTAAACCACGATGCCGTAGAGTTGCACAGTAATCATGGGCACCATGACCGCCAGGGCCACCAGGCCAAAGCCATCGGTGAGCGGATTGCGGCCCCGAATGGAAGCGGCCAGGCCGATGCCCAGGGCAGCAATAAGCGGCACGGTAACAATGTTGGTGGTGACTCCACCGGAGTCGTAGGCCAGCCCGACAATTTCTTCCGGAGCGAACCAGGTGACGATGACCACGGTGATGTAACCGATGATCATGAACCAGTGCAGCGGGTAGCCGAAGATGGTCCGGAACACGCCGAGGGCGATCACCACGCCAACCGACGTGGCGACCAGAAGCCGGAGGGTGAGAGCGTCAATCTTGCCTTCGCTGATCTCCTGGGCCTGTTGGGCTACGGCAATCAGGGCGGGCTCTGCCACCACGGCGGAGAAACCCATGGCGAAACCAAACGAGAGCAGGATAGGTACCGACCCCCGCTTGGCAAACTGGTTGGACAGGCTTTTGCCCACCGGGAAAATAGACAGCTCAAGGCCCTGAAGGAACAGGGCGACACCGGCAGCAACAATCAGCAGGCCAATGGCCATGCTGAGTGTATTGTCCGGCATCTGCTGAAGTACGACCAACTGGAAGAACACAACCACCGCAATAATCGGAAACAGATTCTTCAGTGCGTGCAGCAGCGAGTGGCCGAAAGCGCGGATGTAGAACACCGGATACCTCTGTTACCCGTCGTCGCCGGGGCGTGATATTAATCAAGTGGCTGAATCATAGCATGTTATAGCGTGGCCAAAATGACCGGGCTCAAGAACGGCTCTGGTCTACCGGCTTATCCATTTTTGGTATTCACCAGAAAAATGCCGAAAATACACCATATAAATTTCAATTATAAATCGGAAAGCACTAAAGTTACGCCCAACGTCATCCCCTGCCGGGTTGTATGAGCAGGCGGTTGGCTCCGGAGGCTGCTGGCAGCAGCGTTTCCGACCCTTTTGAACACTAACGTAGAAAGGATAGAGACCATGCCCTACGCACAAGACGTCGACCAGATTGCTTCCATCCTGAAGCAGAACCCGACCTGGAATGCTATCAACCCGAAGCACGCTGCCCGCATGCGCGCCCAGAACAAATTCAAGACTGGTCTGGACATCGCCAAGTACACCGCCAAGATCATGCGCGAAGACATGGCTGCTTACGACGCCGATTCTTCCCAGTACACCCAGTCTCTGGGTTGCTGGCACGGTTTCATCGGCCAGCAGAAGCTGATCTCCATCAAGAAGCACTTCGGTACCACCAAGCGTCGTTACCTGTACCTGTCTGGCTGGATGGTTGCTGCCCTGCGTTCCGAGTTCGGCCCGCTGCCTGACCAGTCCATGCACGAGAAGACTGCGGTTTCTGGCCTGATCGAAGAGCTGTACACCTTCCTGCGCCAGGCTGACGCATGGGAACTGAACCACCTGTTCCGTGCCCTGGAAGAAGCTGAAAACGCCGGCGACACCGCCAAGGCTGCCGAGCTGATCAAGCAGATCGACAACCACGAAACTCACGTTGTGCCGATCATTGCCGACATCGATGCTGGTTTCGGTAACGCAGAAGCGACCTACCTGCTGGCCAAGCAGATGATCGAAGCCGGTGCTTGCTGTATCCAGATCGAGAACCAGGTATCTGACGAGAAGCAGTGTGGCCACCAGGACGGTAAAGTAACCGTTCCCCACGCCGACTTCCTGTCCAAGATCAACGCGGTTCGTCTGGCGTTCCTGGAACTGGGTGTGGACGACGGCGTGATCGTTGCCCGTACTGACTCCCTGGGTGCTGGTCTGACCAAGCAGATCGCTGTAACCAACGAGCCGGGTGACCTGGGTGACCAGTACAACAGCTTCCTGGACGGCGAGTACATCGAAGACGCTTCCCAGATCGAGAACGGCGACGTTGTGATCAAGTCCAACGGCAAGCTGCTGAAGCCGAAGCGTCTGGCCTCTGGCCTGTTCTGCTTCAAGCCGGGCTCTGGCGAAGACCGTGTTGTTCTGGACTGTATCACCAGCCTGCAGAACGGTGCAGACATGCTGTGGATTGAGACCGAGAAGCCGCACGTTGGTCAGATCGCTGCCATGGTTAACCGCATCAAGGAAGTAGTGCCCGACGCCAAGCTGGTTTACAACAACAGCCCGTCCTTCAACTGGACCCTGAACTTCCGTCAGCAGGTATTCGATGCCATGAAGGAAGAAGGCAAGGATGTATCTGCTTACGACCGCGCCAAGCTGATGAGCGCCGAGTACGACAACACTGAGCTGGGCCAGCTGGCTGACGAGTGGTGCCGTAACTTCCAGCGTGATGCGTCCCGTGAAGCGGGTGTGTTCCACCACCTGATCACCCTGCCGACGTACCACACTGCGGCTCTGTCTACCGACAACCTGGCCAAGGGCTACTTCGGTGACGAAGGCATGCTGGCGTACGTTGAAGGTGTTCAGCGCAAGGAAATCCGTCAGGGCATCGCCACTGTGAAGCACCAGGACATGGCCGGTTCCAACATCGGTGATGACCACAAAGAGTTCTTCGCTGGTGAAGCGGCTCTGAAGGCCGGTGGTAAAGACAACACCATGAACCAGTTCGGTTAATCGACCGGTTCCGGTTGTCCGGCAGGCACGCGGTGCCTGCCAGCTACCAGAGACCCCGCAAGGCTTTTGCTTTGCGGGGTTTTGTTTTTTTTAACACGTCTGATTTTGGCTATCTGCCTGATTCCCCGCCTTTCTTTTTTGTTTGTCCAAGTGTCGTTAAAACCTGCTGTTTCAGTAATGGAACAGGTCGTCCTGGTGTTCGCTCTGGTGTCGAGCAGAATCACTCCTGAAAATCTATACAAATCAGATAGATAAAAGCTGTCTGGTAAGGTTGGCACGGTAATCGCTCCAATACATGAGCGGGTCTGGACCTTGGCTTACCCGGTTGCTGGCGGGTTGGGTCGGATTCCTCAAAGCCAACAAACTCAAAGGAAATGACATCATGAATACCAAGAAAAGTCTGCTAGCAGCTGCCATCGCCATGAGCATGGGTATCTCCGGTTACGCTGTGGCACAACAGGGAGGAGACGGCGACCCCAACAACAACGCCAATGACAATTCCTCTGCCAACACCAATTATTCCGGAAACACGGATTCCGGTAACGACAACTCCACCGACAACTCCGATAACTCGAACAATTCAGACAACAGCACCGATGTGTCTGACTCGTTCAAGATTGCCGACAGTGGCAACAACATGTCGGATAATTCGAACAATTCGGATAACTCCAATAATTCCGATAACTCGGATAATTCGGACAACAGCACCAATGTTGCCGACGCCTTCAAGATTGCCGATAGCGGCAATACCGATGCATCGGACAACTCCGACAACTCCGACAATTCGGATAACAGCACCAATGTCAGCGATTCCTTCAAGATCGCCGACAGCGGTAACACCGACAACTCGGATCATTCAGACAATTCGGATAACTCCGATAACTCTGACAATTCCGACAACAGCACTAACATCAGCGATTCGTTCAAGATTGCTGACAGTGGCAACAGTGACAGTTCCGATAACTCCACCAACGCCACTGATTCCTACAACACCGACAGCAGCGACAATTCAGATAACAGCACCACCACGCTGAATCTGTCCCTGGAAGTGTTCATGAACGATGCCGAGCTCAATGGCTCTGTATCGGGGACCAACGTCACCTACGGCAGTGCTAACGGTGAAAGCTCCTATGTGGATACCCGGGCCTCCAATGAGATTTCCGGTGGCTCCGCTAACTTCACTGGTGTCGGAGCCTTCGCCCAGAACGCGGGCGTGGGCAGCGTGACTCAGGCCAACGTCAGTGTGATGTCCAACCTCAACGCGGGTGGTGGCACCAACTGAGGCAATCAGGGCTGCTCCGGGTGTTGAACCGGGCAGCCCTGTGTTGTCGGGAGATGTGTCATGACAAGGTGCGTCACGCTTTTACTGGTACTGGGCAGCCTGTTTGCCATAACGGCGAACGCGGGTGACTGGCCCGATGTAGAACCACTGAGTGCCGAACAGCTGGATTCCGCCAGCGGTCGCCAGGGCATCTCCATGCAATGGCAGCTGAATGAAACCCAGCAGAATGGTCTGGTCAGTGGCAACGTACTGTCCGGCCCGGTGATTACCGGCGACAACCGGATCAGCGACCACGCCTTCGACAATATGAACGGCGTTGCCACGGTGATTCAGAACAGTGGTAATCAGGTCGTCATCCAGGACAGTACCCAGATCAACATACTCATCAACCATTGAAACCGGAGGCGGGCCATGGCGGGAATACGACAGCTGGTGACGGGTGTTCTGGCGACCCTGCTGTGGCCTTCGGCTTTTGCCGGAACCGTGTTGGTTCCCGGCCCCGGGGGCGATGTGCAGGTTAGTGTCAGCAGTTTTCTGGACCAGCGATACCAGGATGTCTTCCGGCAACAGTACGATTTCAGCTGTGGCTCTGCAGCGCTGGCCACCTTGTTGTCGTTTCACTATGACCACCCGGTCAATGAACAGGAGGTGTTCATCGGGATGCTGGCCATCGCCGATGAAGACAAGGTTCGTCGGGAAGGTTTCTCCATGCTCGATATGAAGCGCTACCTGGAAGCGGAGGGGTATCAGGCCGACGGATTCCGGCTGCCCCTGAGTGGACTGCGAGAACAGGTACGTGTGCCGGTGATTGCCCTTGTGACCCTGGGGGGCTACCGGCATTTTGTGGTTATCCGGGGCATAAGTGAGCGCGAGGTGTTGGTGGCAGACCCCGCCCGGGGTTTGAAGGCCTATAGTTGGGCTGAATTCGAGCAAAGCTGGGATGGCTCAGCGTTCGTGATTCGTAGCCATCTGGACCAGGGGCGGTCCAGCTTCCTGGCAGACGGCCAATGGCCTGGACTGGCCCGGGCACCGCTGTTCAAAGGTCTCAAGGGGCCGGGTGTTGGCCATACCTTGCCCTATTGGCCCAGCGCACAGGAGTGGTGAGATCATGACAAAGGGTACCGGTCTATCCATGGTTTTTCTGCTGGTGGCACCGCTCGCCTGGTCCGACATGCGGGTGTCAGCACCTCCACTCAGCGACAACGAACTGGCCGAATTACGGGGCGGATTTGTGCTGGATAATCTGGAGATTGCCATTGGCCTAGAGCAGGTGGTGGCGGTCAATGGGGATACCCTGGTGGTCAACAGACTGCAGATTCCCGACCTGAATCGCCCGGTGTCCAATGCCTGGAGTAGCCAGATGGAAACCGTGCTGTCCGCGAACGTCCCCGGCTTGCAGGGGCTGGAGCTGGTGTCTGGCGCGGCGGGTAATGGGGGCTGGATGACTGTGATCCAGAACAGCCTCAACAGCACGGTCATTCAGAACACCCGGCAGCTGAATATTGAACTCAACAACCTGGGTGGCGCCTATCGCCTGCCCAGAGACTCCGGCCTGCCTCTGATCCTGCCCTGATTGCCGGTTAAAGGTTGATCGGCAGTTTCAGTGTGATTTCACTGTTAGGTGCGTTATCGGTAACGCCAACGGCGACTGTCAGGCTCAGGGTGGTTGCTGGTGATAACCGATGAGACAGGCCGAAGGACAGTGAACCTACCTGAATACGATCAAAATTGGCGGCGAACAGATCGTTGTTGTGTTCAAAGGTGGTTTTACGAATCACCGAGTGGTCGTAGCCGAGGCTGAAAGACGTCCGTTCGTTAAACGCAAAGCCCATGCCGAATCCGAAGCGGACCACGTCGCCCGGGTCTACGGTGCCGCCATTTTCAAAGCCCTGTTCCTCCTTGATGGTCCAGACGTAACTGAGGTTGCCAAACAGCACAGCCGGGTCGGTCGGGTAAATGAACGAGAGGCCAGGTTCGACCGACCAGAAGCCGGATCCTGTCGGCCGTTCTGCCAGTTCGATGCCGATGGGGTTGCCGCTGTTGTCGGTGAGCACCCGTTGTTTGACGTCGTAAGGGCCGTCGCCGGTCGGGGCTTTGGCTCGGAACACTCCGATCAGATAGGGCCAGCCATCGAGCCCGTCGTTGAGCTGGTAACGCACGGCCAGTTCAACATCGCCAAGTCCTTCACCGGACGATTCTCGCAGGGTGTCTACCGGCGTACCCTGGAAAATCTCCCTTTCCCGAAGATCCTCCCGGATACTCAGGTATGGTACCCGAACGCTGCCCTCAAACCGGCTGGTGAACCCATACTTCAGGGACACGGCGCTGACGAAAATGTCTCGCTGAATTTCGGAGATGTTGATCAGGCCAATCAGCAACGCGGGAATGATGGTGTAGCCCTCCACCGCAACCCGAGTGGCGTTACTGTGGGCGTGGGAGAACGAGGGCTCGATGGTGAAGCGGCCGGGCCGGGTCACTATGCCCCGATCTGCAGTGATTGAGGCGATGTCCGTTGCGGTATCCTGAACGGCCTGTTGTTGGGCGGCATCCGTGGTTGTTCTGGGCCTGGCGTCTGGTTCAGGTGGCGCGGCATTGGCTGTGCTTGCCAGGGCTGCGGCTAACGCTATCGGGGTCAGTGGTTTCATGTTCGGTCTCCTTGCCCTCTGCCGGGGTTCAGGTTGATGCTGGAAGGGAGCTGCAGGTTGTGCTTTTCGAGTAGCCGGTAAAACGACACCCGGGAAATCTTCAGTAGGCGAGCGGCGGCGGAAACGTTCTGGTGGGTAAGCGACAGGCTGGTGGAGATAGCCTGCTCCTCAGCCCTGGCTCGGAACGCCTCAAGGGTGAACCGGTCTGGTTGGGCAGGGGCGCCGGTTGGCTCCAGCCCCAGATCTTCGGGCGTAATATGCAGTGACTTAGTCATCAGCACCGCCTGGCGGATTCGATTCTGCAATTCTCGGAGGTTGCCCGGCCAGCTATGGCGAGCCAGAGTAACCAGGGTGTCGCTTCCGATCTGATATTGGCTTCCATCGCAGGCATCCAGCGCTCGGCGGGCCAGGAATGGAATGTCCTCGAGGCGTTCTTTCAAGGTAGGCAATGTCACGCTCAGATTGCCCAGCCGGTAGAACACATCGGATCGAAACAGCCCCTGTTCCACCCTCTTTTCCAGGGGCACGCTGCAGGTTGCGATGATGCGGACGTTGACCTTTATCGGGCGACTGGCGCCGACAGGCTCAATGATACCGTCCTGAAGGAATCGCAGGATCGCTGATTGCTGTTCCAGGCTTAGTTCATCGGCGCCGGTGAGGATCAGGGTGCCGCCATCGGCTGCAGCGATCCGGCCCATGCGCTTGTTCAAGGCGTGGGTAAAGGCCCCCCGTTCGTGTCCGAACAGCTCGCTCTGGGTTAATGAAGCGGGCAGGGCGGCGCAGTTTACATTGACCAGGGCCTGCGTGCGCCGATCGGAGTGCTCGTGGGCGAAGCGTGCCGCCGCCTCTTTGCCGGTTCCGCTGGCGCCGTAGATCAGCAACGGCTCGTTGGTGATGGAGAACTTGCGAACCAGGCTGCGGGCCATGCGAATGGCACTGGAAGGACCCTCCAGCGCGTACTGCTGATAATCACTGGCATGGTCGGAACTGGCCAATGCTTCGGTCAGTTTCGACATGCCCCACATGTGGCCAAGGCTGTCGGACAGGCGGTAGGGGGCGATGGGAAGGGTGTGGTAATCCTGGCAGAATTCCCGAATCAGTTGGCGCACCGCCGGGTGTTGCAGCTGCTCGCGCCGAACCAGGGCGAGCCAGGACGATACCGGTAAAGCCTCCAGCCAGGGCGCGAACAGCGGTAACCCGGCAAGCTCGAGATCGGCAACAACACACACACCCACTGCCAGCCCCCGCCAGTGCGGCAAAATGGCCAGGGATTGGGTATTGATATCAACCGGTACAATCGCCCACTGGGATGTGAGTGATGGCGGTACCGTGTTTTCGCCTGAATCCGCCGACAACCAGACGAGCGGTCGTTTCTGTTCCATAACCTTGCTCCTGCAAAGTGACTGAACAACCGACTGCTTCTGTTGGGAATCTTGGGGGAGCGAATGCGGAAACTGCTATAGTCGACCACGGCCCTGTGACCTGCTGATGAGCTTTGTCATGCAGGCGGAATCCCTGACAACCAGGCAAGCAGATTCTGCACCAGTTCTCTGGGGCGTTGACAATACAGCGAGTTGGAGATGGGTGTGGGGCGCACTGACAAGAGCTCTGTAAGGAAAGCTGACATGTCTGGCCGAAGAGTGGAGTGGCTCCATGCTATCTGATCAATGGACGGTGTTTCTGATTCTGGGCGCAACCCTTGCCCTGTTTATCTGGAACCGCCTGCGCTTCGATATCGTAGCCATGCTCGCCTTGCTGGCGGTTGCTGTCTCCGGCCTGGTTGCCCCCGACCAGTTGTTCGCGGGCTTTGGTCACCCGGCGGTGATTACCGTAGCCGCTGTATTGGTGATCAGCCAGGGGCTGGTGAACGGTGGTGTTGTGGATGCGGTCGCCCGATTGCTTGGTAAGGTTGGGCGTAACGCCGTTCTGCAGGTCATCACCCTGACTCTGGTGGTGGCCTTGTGTTCCGGCTTTATCAATAACGTGGGTGCGCTGGCGCTGTTGATGCCCGTGGCGATCTGGATGTCGCGGCAGTCCGGGCGCTCTCCGTCTTTGCTGCTGATGCCACTTGCCTTCGGCTCTTTACTGGGAGGCACCATTACCCTGATTGGTACACCCCCCAATATCATTATTGCCAGTTATCGCGAAGCGGGCTCTTTCGGCCTGTTTGATTTTGCGCCTGTTGGGCTGGCCATTACCGCTGTCGGCATTGTGTTCATCGGTGTGATTGGCTGGCGCCTGACACCCAAACGCGACGACCCGGCCGGTGGCGACAAACTGTTCAGCGTTGGTGAGTATGTTACCGAACTGAAGGTGCCGGAAGAGTCGCCCTTTGCCGGTGGCACACTGCACAACCTGCTTACCTCGGGTGGCACCGAGAAGAGCCTGGTGGTACTGGCATTGATTCGGGGAGAGGAGGTCTCGCCAGCACCATCAACCTTCAACGTGCTGAAGTACGGCGATGTGCTGTTGGTGGAAGCCGACACCGAGAGTCTGCAGGAGTTTGTCGAGCAAACCGGGCTGGCACTTGCCAATGCGGTGAACGACGAGGATGAAGAAGGGAAAGAATCGCAGCCAATGACATCCCGAGAGGGCACCGAAGAGCAGGTGGCCGCCGGGGACGTTCGACTGACGGAAGCCGTGATTTCACCATCGTCGCGTTTAATCGGGCGTTCTGCCAACCGACTGAACCTGAGAGAACGCTACGGTTTGAACGTGGTGGCCATTGCCCGGCAGGGGCACCGACTAAAGCGGCGCCTGGCAGACATCCGATTCCGTTCCGGGGATATCCTGCTGGTGCAGGGCTATGAAGACAATTTGTTATCGACACTGCAAACCCTGGGTTGCCTGCCGCTGGCCGGCGGGGTGTTCCTCGCCGCCATCGCGATCATCCTGTCTGGCCTGCTGACACCGCCCGTGGCGCTGGTGGCCTGTGCGGTGGCCATGGTGCTGGTGCAGTTGATGGATGCCGGCGATGCCTACCGAGCCATCGACTGGCCGGTGATCGTGCTGCTCGCCGCAATGATTCCCGTAGGGCAGGCCCTTGAAACCACGGGTGGTGCTGCGTTGATAGCTGAGCAGATCCTGACGGTTGCCCAGGGGCAGGCCGCCTGGGTCGCCTTGACCATCATCCTGGTGGGCACCATGTTGTTGTCGAACGTGGTCAACAACGCGGCGGCGGCCATTCTGGTCGCCCCGATAGCTCTCGGGGTGTCCAGCCAACTTGGATTGGCATCGGATGCAGTGTTGATGGCGGTGGCCGTAGGCGCTTCCTGTGCCTTCCTTACCCCGATCGGGCATCAGTCCAATGCCCTGGTTATGGAGCCTGCGGGTTATCGTTTCGGGGATTATTGGCGCCTTGGCTTGCCGTTGTCGGTGCTCGTGACGGTTGTCGGAGTGCCGATGATACTTTGGGTCTGGGGATGACTAGCGTTCGGCCAATAGGCCCCGGAAGTAAGCCTCTACAAAGGTAGGCGCCACGTCAGCCAGCGGCCATTGCTCTGGATCGGCCAGCCAGTCAAAAAACAGTCCCAGCATTTGTGTATGCAGCAAGTAGGCGGCCTGGGCGGGCGTTAGTTCCGGGTGTAGCTTTATCCGGTTTTCCGGGCGTCCCAGGATTTCCGTGACAAATTCTGTGGCTTCCCGGGCCAGCTCCCGGTGTTTGGCAATGGCCTGGTCGGATTCATTGCGATGGAACAGGATCATGTACACGCGAAAGTAGCGGGTATCCTGGGCCAGCTTGCGTAATGCCACAACGCACAGGTTTTTCAGGCTCTCAAGCCCCTGATCGGCTTCCGCAGTTTCATCCATCATCTCACCCAGAGGCGCCCGTACCCGTTCCAGCATGGCGTCCAGAATGTCGGCCTTGTTACGGAAATGCCAGTAGACCGCGCCGCGCGTAACGCCGGCCTTGCGGGCGATCTCTTCCAGCGAGGTCTTTGCAACGCCCTTGTCCATAAAGACGCATTCTGCCGCATCGAGAATGGCTTCCCGGGTGGCTTCGGCTTCGGCTTTTGTTTTTCGTGCCATGATTAATCGCAGTCATCTGATGGGAAAAACCGAAGTATAAAGGAAATTAGTTTACATACATACATGGATGGATGTATTTTAGCGCCCTATTAACGTTATGTATTATCCCGGGCTCGCTATTCCATCCCGGCTCGCCTTATGTCTTTAAACCGGTTTTCAGGAGACCGCGCCATGCGCATTGATAACGTTCACCGGCCGATGGCTCGCAACGGCTTTTTGGTTGCAGGTTTGTCATGCCTGTTCATTCTGGCTGGTTGCAGTAACGACGACGCAGGCAGTCAGCAGGGCGGCGGTATGCCGCCAGCAGCCGTGGTGGTTGAGCGAGCCGTGGCCGAAAACATCAGTGTGCGCCAGGATTATGCCGGCCGCGCTCGGGGTGCCCGTGAGGTAGAAGTGCGGGCGCGGATTCAGGGTATTCTGGAAGAGCGTCTGTACGAAGAAGGCCAGATGGTTCAGGAGGGCGACCCGCTGTTCCGGATCGATCGCAAGCCTGCGGAAGCGGCCTTGCAACGGGCCCAGGCTCAGCGCCAGGTGGCCGAGGCCGACCGGCGCCAGGCTGAACGGGAGTGGAACCGGATTTCATCACTGTTCCAGCGCAACGCGGTGAGTGAACGGGACCGGGATGCTGCCCAGTCCGCACTGGAGCTGGCCCAGGCCAATCTGGCGGTGGCCAATGCCGGCGTCGCCCAGGCGGAGCTGGACCTTGGTTATACCTCGGTAACCGCGCCGGTCAGCGGTGTCACCAGCCTGGAAGATTTTCCCGAAGGCAGTCTGATCAGCTCCGGTACCCTGCTGACCACGATTGTCCAGCTGGACCCGATCCATGTGCGCTTTGCCCTGCCTGAGAACGACGCCAACATTCGCCGGGCTGCCCGCGAGGGGATGCGCGGTGCCGGCGATCAGGAAGTGGCCGCCCGTCTGATACTGGCCGACGGCCAGGAATATGAGCTGGATGGGCAGATCGACTTTACCGCCTCCACGCTGGACCCGCGTACCGGTACAGTATCGGCCCGCGCGGTCTTTGGTAACCCGGAGAATGTGATCGTGCCCGGCCAGTTTGTACGGGTTCGGGTTGAGTTGCAGAGCTTCGAAGATGCCATCGCAATTCCGGAAAGAGCGGTGACTCAGGGGCCGAACGGGCCGGTGGTCTATGTGGTTGACGATGAGAGCACCGCAAAGGCACGTCGGGTAGAGCTTGGCCCGGTGAGTAGCGGTCGCCAGATCATTCTCAGCGGCCTGGAAGAAGGTGATCGTTACATCGTCAGCGGCCTGGTTAACCTGCGTGATGGCGCAACGGTAAACGTCACCAATACCGATGATGAGGGAGGCTCAGACTGATGCTGCGGACCTTCATCGACCGGCCGATCTTCGCATCGGTCGTTTCCATCATCATCACGCTTGGTGGTCTTCTGGCGCTAATCGGGCTGCCCGTAGAACAGTATCCAAACGTAGTTCCGCCCCAGGTGGTGGTGGACGGCCGGTTCCCGGGTGCCAGCGCGGACGTGATTTCGGATTCAGTGGTGGCGCCGCTGGAGCAGGAAATCAACGGCGTGGACAACATGATCTACCTGGAATCCAGCGCCACAGATTCCGGCAGCTTCCGGGTGACGGTCTCGTTTGAGATTGGCACCGATCCTGACCAGGCCACCATCAACGTCAATAACCGGGTACAGCAGGCGCTGGCTCGCCTGCCCCAGTCCGTCCGTAACCAGGGGTTGAAAGTGGAAGCCCGTTCCACCTCCATCCTGCAAGTGATTACCCTGTCTTCTCCGGATAACACCATGGATGTGGTGGAGATCTCCAACTATGCCTTGCTGAACGTGCTGGATGAGTTAGTGCGGTTGCCCGGTATTGGCGATGCCTCCCTGTTCGGGGCCCAGGATTATTCCATGCGGGTGTGGCTGAGGCCGGACAAACTCGCCCAGTACGAGCTGACTCCCAACGATGTAGCCATTGCCTTGCGCGCCCAGAACGCCCAGTTTGCGGCGGGTCGGATCGGGGCGGAACCAGCGCCCGAAGGGCAGGCGTTCACCTTCAGCGTGTCAGCCCCGGGCCGGCTGACCAGCCCTGAAGAGTTCGGTGAGGTGATCCTGCGCAGTGATGATCAGGGTGCCTCCCTGCGCCTGAAAGACGTGGCCAGAATCGAGCTGGGCGCCCAGAACTACGACTTCGCAGCGGTCTACAATGGTGGTGCCACCGTGCCCATGGGGGTGTACCTGCAGCCCGGTGCCAATGCCCTGGACGCTGCTGATGCCGTGAACGCGGCCATGGAAGAAATTGCAGACCGCTTCCCGGAGGGCCTGGAATACAACGTGCCCTACGACACCACCCGGTTCATTGATATCTCGATCCAGGAGGTGATCTCCACTTTCATTGTGGCGGTGTTGCTGGTGGTGCTGGTGACCTTCCTGTTCCTGCAGCATTTCAACGCTACCCTGATACCGCTGATTGCCATCCCGGTGTCTCTGATTGGCACCTTTGCCGGCATGCAGGCACTGGGGTTCTCGGTCAACTTGCTGACCCTGTTCGGCTTGATACTGGCGATCGGGGTAGTGGTGGATAACGCCATCATCATCATGGAAAACGCCGAGCGCCTGATGAAAGAGCAGGGCTTGTCTTCCTACAATGCGGCGGTTCTGACCATTCAGCAGGTGTCCGGCGCGGTGGTGTCTTCCACTCTGGTATTGGTGGCGGTGTTTGCCCCGGTGGCCTTCCTGGGCGGGCTCAGCGGTGAGCTGTACCGACAGTTTGCGATAACCATCGCGGTGTCGGTGGTGATATCCGGCATCGTGGCGCTGACCCTGACACCGGCGATGTGTGCTTTGTTGCTTGGCCACGAAGGCAAACAGTTGGCAGTATTCCGCTGGTTTGACGCCGGCTTCGACAAACTCACTAACGGCTTCTCTGCCGTGGTGGACTGGTTACTGCGCCATGCGGTGATTGGCGTGCTTCTGTTTGCCGCGATGCTTGGTGGCACCGCCTTCCTGCTGAACAAAATGCCCTCTGGCCTGGTGCCCCAGGAAGACCAGGGGTTTGTGCTAGCGGCCTACTCGCTGCCCCCCACCTCGGCCCTGAGCCGGACGGCGGACACTCGCGACCAGCTGGTTGAGCAGATGATGCAACTGCCGGAAGTGAAAGACGTGGTGTCCTTTGCCGGTTTCGACATCATCTCCAGCGCTCTGCGGACCAACAGTGGTGTGGCCTTCGTGACACTGGAAGACTGGGCAGAGCGGGAAGGCGAGGGCCAGAAGGCGGCCGACATCGCCAACAAGATCATGGGCATTGGCTTTGGGATGCCGGAAGCGTTTGTGATTGCCTTTACCCCGCCTCCGATTCAGGGCTTGTCCACCACCGGTGGTGTGGAAGGCTATATTCAGGCCCGTGGTGGCCGCACCCCGGCTGAGATCAAGGCCATGGCAGACCAGTTCACCCAGGCCGCCAACGCGCGGCCGGAATTGCAGAATGTGCGGGTGACTCTGGATACCGGCATTCCCCGTTACAAGGCCAACGTGGATCGGGAAAAAGCCCAGGCTGCCGGGGTTCCGATTGACCAGATCTTCACCACCATGCAGAGCACCTTCGGTGGCCTGTACGTGAACGACTTTACCTTGCAGGGCCGTAACTGGCAGGTCAATCTTCAGTCAGAAGGTGAGTTCCGTAGCCATCCGGACGACCTGCGCCGGGTGTTTGTGCGCTCCAACTATGGCGAGATGATTCCGCTGAGTTCCCTGGTGGAACTGGAGCGGGTCAGCGGCCCAGACATCCTGAACAGGTTCAACGTGTATCCGGCCGCCAAACTGCTGGCAGACCCGTCGCCGGGCTTCACCACCGGTGACGCCCTGGCGGCCCTGCAGGCGGTGGCGTCGGAACAGTTTGATCGTAACACCCTGCTGGGCTGGACCGGTGAAGCCTACCAGCTGCAGGATTCTGCGGACTCCGGCACTCTTGCCTTCGGCATGGGCCTGTTGCTGGTATTCCTGATCCTGGCCGCCCAGTACGAACGCTGGGGCTTGCCGGTGGCGGTAGCGACCGCTGTGCCGTTCGGTGTATTCGGTGCTGCGCTGGCGTCTTTGTTACGGGGCTTCCCCAACGATATCTACTTCCAGGTGGGTTTGTTGGTGCTGATTGGCCTGGCTGCGAAGAACGCCATTCTGATTGTGGAATTTGCCGCCCAGAACCGGAAAAGTGGCATGAGTTCCTTTGATGCTGCCAGCACGGCTGCACGGCAGCGTTTCCGGGCGATTATGATGACAGCACTGACGTTCATCGTGGGTTCCATGCCGCTGGCCTTCAGTACCGGTGCGGGTGCGGTTTCCCGTCAGGAAATCGGTACCGTAGTGGTGGGCGGTATGCTGGCGGCCAGCACCCTGGCGCTGTTCTTCGTGCCGTTGTTCTACAAGCTGATCGAAGATCTGGCCGACTGGCGGCGTAATCGCAAGAAGGCCGCCTGAGGTGGCCTGATTTCTGTCACCTATCGTAATGATAGCTACTGAACCGCCGTGGGTTTTGCCCTCGGCGGTTTTTTCTTTGTTATTCTGTTTGGGTGCACGAATCAGTGATGGGGAGGGGCTTTCTGAAACACGCTGTGAATACATCCGTGTACGCTCTGCTCCGCCATCCATGGCTCCGCAAGGTTTCAGAAAGCCCCTCCCCACCACTGATCCCCAGACTGTGGGAGTGAAACGCTCTGGAGTTAGAACAAATGGTTGCTGAAGACAACAAAATACAGGTCCTGGAAGATCTGGAACTGGCTCGGACTCGCACCAAACAGCTGATCTGCACGCTGTCGGAGCAGCAGCTCGATGTTCCCTACCATCCTGGTGTGAACCCTCCGCTCTGGGAAATGGGGCATTCTGCGTTCTTCTACGAGGTCTTCGTGTTCAACCTGCTGGATGGCTCGCCCAGTTATGATCCAGCTATGGATGACCTGTGGGATTCCTTCCATGTTGACCACAAAGATCGTTGGCGCCGGGATTTGTTTCCCGGCCGTGAGGAAACGCTCACGTACTTCAATGCCATTTACGATCGGGTTGCAGAGCGCATCAAGAGCCGTGAGTTGACCGAGCGGGAGCTGTATCTCTACCGCTACGCGATTTACCACCAGAACATGCACATCGAATCGCTGATCTGGTGCCGGCAGACGGTGGGGTATCCGGCGCCTTTGGATTTCAAGGGTGACCGGCCGGCACCGGGTGAGGCAGTAACCGGGGATGCGGAGATTCCGGCCGGGCGTTGGGTGATTGGTATGCCCGGCGAGTCTCAACACTACGCAACAGACGACTTTGCTTTCGATGCCGAGAAACCCCGCTTCGAGATTGAACTACCGGCGTTCGCCATCAGTCGTACGCTGGTGAGCAATCGGGAGTTTCAGGCGTTTGTGGACGATTGCGGTTACCAGCGGCCGGAGTTGTGGTCGTTCGGTGGCAGGAAATGGCTGGAGTCTGAGCAGGATGTCAGCCTGGTGTACGGTGTTACGGAACCCCTGATGCATGTACCCCGGCACCCGTTGTACTGGCGCTGGCATGACGGCCAGTGGCAAGAGCGGGTGTTCGACCAGTGGCTGGCCCTGGAGCCGGATGCGCCGGTTACCCATGTGACCTATTGGGAAGCGGAGGCGTACTGCAAGTGGGCGGGGCGTCGGTTGCCGACGGAGTATGAATGGGAAGTGGCAGCGCTGGGCAACAAGCCCGGGGAACCGTTCCGCCGTTATCCCTGGGGCAATGACGCCCCGGACAGTTCAAGGGCAGATTTGGACGGCCGCACCATGGCCCGGAATCCGGTGTTCGACTATCCCGCCGGGGACAGCCGGTCGGGTTGCCGGCAGATGATCGGTGCGGTGTGGGAGTGGACCACCAACGACTTCTTGCCCTATGACGGTTTCAAGGTGGACATGTACCCGTTTATGTCCACCTTGCAGTTTGCCACCCACAAGGTCACCAAGGGTGGCAGCTGTGCCACGTCATCCAACCTGATTCGAGGCACCTACCGGCAGGCTTACCTGCCGTTTCGCAGCGATGTGTTTACCGGGTTCCGGACCTGCGCTATTTGACCTTGTCGGCCAGGAATTCCCGGAATAGCCGGGCAGATTCTGCCGGTGTTTCAACCATGGGCGCATGGCCAATATCGTCCAGGAGCACTTTGCGTGCATTGGGGATGGCGTCAACGAACACATCGGCGTTGCGGTAGTCGATTACCCTGTCCAGCTTACCCCAGACCACCAGTACCGGAGCTTCGATCCGGGTAATGGCGTCGCGGAAGTCTGGCTCAAATCCGGTGTCGCGAATGGCGGCAAAGATAACCTCGTTCACTTCCCGGTTGGCGATGGCTTTTTCTTCCATCACATCAAAAATCGGCCAGGGTACGAAGGGGCGCTTTTCGAGAGCGAAGTCCAGAAGCTTGTCAAAATCACCTTTCTTCTTCGGGATCAGTGGGTTGTCACCATCCAGCACCCGATCTACCAGTTCGCTTTCATACTCAAAGATACCGGCGGGATCGAACAGCACTGCGGTCTGGATCTGCTCCGGATGGGTGGCGGCGTAGAGCGCGGTAATCGCGCCCCCCATGGAATTGCCCATCATATGAAACTGCTTTACGCCGAGTTCGGCCAGGACCTGATTCAGGTAGCTCACCTGGTCTTCAAACCGGTAGCCGATGTCCAGAGGCTTGCTGCTGTCGCCATGGCCAGGCAGGTCGATGGCGTAGACGTTGAACTCGCCTTTGAACTCCTTGGCCAGCCGCGTCCAGTTATCTTTGTTGGCGCCGAATCCGTGTATCAGAACCAGCGTGTCACCCTCAACGGCTTCTTTACTGCGCAGGTAGGTAATGTCCAGCTCGCCAACCGTGACTTCCGCTGTCTCAAGGCCGGCGCTGGAACGCTCCCAGCCAATGGCGCTGTCGTAGATGCTCTGTTTGGAGCAGGCACTGATAAGAAGGGTGGCGATGAGCAGCAGGGCAAGATTGAGCGCGTTTCGGGGCACGGAGAACTCCTTTTCATTGTGGTCGTTGTGAACGCTAACACTACCCCAGAAAAAAGCCCGGTCAATGACCGGGCTGAAGTTTTCCTGAGTCAGGCTGGTCCGTCAGCCTTTTGTGTGGAGACTTCCATCAGAAATCGACGGTAACGCCCAGGGATGCGGTGCGCGGCAGGTTCGGCCGGGCGCCATCGGGTGAGCGAGCGATGATTTTCTGGGTATCGAACACGTTATCGAGCTTGGCAAAGACGCGGGCGCCTTCGGCAACGCGGTAGCTGCCGGAAAGATCAACTACAGTGAGAGACTCGGTCTTTCTGAAGGTGTTGTCGGTGCCGCTGCGATCGCAGGTGTTGTCGATACACATCTCGTCGACGTATGACACGTTCAGGTAGGCGTCCCACTGATTCCCGGCGCGCAGTCCGGTACGCAGGTTCAGGACGTTCTCTGGCAGGTAGACAAGGTTGTCGCCCTTCAGAACGTTACCGGAATCGCTGTCTTTGGTGACCTCGGCATCGGTGTAGGTCCAGGTGGCTTCAACCGGAACAGACAGGCCGTTGGTCAGAGCGAACTCGTAGCCTGCCAGGGCTTCAATGCCCTGAATGCGGGCTTCACCCTGACTGACCGAACCGAAGTCCTGGCCGCCAGCGCAAGGGGTAGCCACGGAGCAGTTCTGGACCGTGTTTTCATAGTCACTGTAGAAGCCGATCAGCTCGTAGCGACCAGCGCCGCGCTGAATCCGGGCGCCAAGCTCATAGTTGGTGCTGAGTTCAGGGTCCACGTCGGTGCTACCTGCACCAGCCGGAGCCATACCCCGATGAACACCGGCCAGAAGTGTGACGCCGCCATCCAGTTTGTAGGTTGCGCCCAGGCCTGGCAGAAGTTCACCGGTGCTGTTTGAGGCACGGTCCTGCACATCGGTGCGGGCTTCTTGCTGATAGCGTACACGACTGGTTTCGATATCTTCGTAACGCAGCAGTGCTGTGACGGTCAGGCGATCGTTGACCGTAATCCGGTCAGCGATATAAGTGCTCCAGGCTTCTGCTTTTTCAATGGCGTTGTTGCCGCCATTGATGCCGGTGCCCGAGGTGGTAGAAACATACTGCAGGACCGGACGGCCGTTCACGATAACTTGGTCGAAGGTATCTTCCGGCTGCAGGCGATCCACCTCGTCTTCGTGGTAGCGCAGGCCAAAGGCCAGGTCGTGACGCATTCCGCTCAGGTTGAGGCCCCAGTCCGCCACAAAGTCGATACCCTGGGATTCATATTCCCGGGCGTTGTTCTTGATCTTGATACCGGCGAGATCCGCCTCACCGCGAAGCTGCTGCTGGGCCAGGGCGTCACCACCATTGGCAGCATTGATCAGGGAGTTCAGCCCTGCCGCTTTGTACCAGTTGCGTTTGAATTCGTTGCGGTAGGCGGTGGTGGTCAGGGTTACATCGTTGTTGAAATCCACCAGGTGCCGGGCCATGAAACCGGTGCGCTGGGTATCCATGTTATCCCGCTCAGACGCGAAGTAGCGCTGGTCCGGGTTGGCATTGAAGTCCGCGTCGGTCAGGCCGAGGTAGGTTTCCAGGCTCAGCTCTTCGCTGTAATCCACTTTCAGGTCGAGCTGATGGTAGATGTCGGCGTCCGGGCGTGTGTTCAGGCGAAGCTTGGCGACATAATCCTGCTTGTCGAAGCCGGCTTCGCGGTCTGACTGGCGGATGTCCTTGAAGCCGTCACTTTCATGCTGGTGAGTTTCGATCAGCCATCCGGCCTGTTCGCTGTTGGCGCCATACCAGGCGTGGATGCGTTTGCCGTTATCTTCGGCAATTTCCGCCGTTACCCGACCGCCGGTCGTGGTCGGAATCGGCGTGGAGCGCAGGTTAATGGCGCCGCCAACGGTGGCCGGGCCGTAACGGAGCAGGTCTGGTCCTTTCAGCACTTCAACGCCGTTGATGCGGCCGAAGGACGGGAAGTAGTAGGCGGCCGGACCAGAGTAGGGAGCAGGGGCCATCAGCACGCCGTCTTCCATCAGGGTAACCTTGCCGGACCGGCCGGAACCGGAGCCACGAATACCGATGTTAGGACGCAGGCCGTAGCCTTCCTCTTCAAGCAGATAAACACCAGGCACTTCCTTTACCACTCGGTGCACGTCCGTGTACTTCATGGTTTCCAGGTCTTCGTTTGTTACCACATGGGCTGAGCCCGGCAGGCTGGCGGCTGAGGTCTCATCCCCGATGATGACCAGCTCCTTCAGTGTGTGCTCCTGGGCAGCGGCAGGAAGGGAGGCGGCCATGATGGCGGCTACGATAAAACGGCGGGTAAATCGTTGTTGCATAATCGCATCCTGTGGAGGTGTCATTGAGTAAGGGTTGCAACTATACAAATGATAAGCGTTAACAACAAGTAATTATTATGATGTAGATTTGAGGTTCCTATTGGCTTTCGGCCATAAAAAACCCGGCGCGGGGCCGGGTTGTGACTCGCTAGCAGGCAGCTCTACCGTTCCCGGGCAATGGCCCGGTAGGCAATGTCGTTCCGATAGAACATGCCGTTCCAACTAATTTTCTTCGCCAGCTGGTAAGCCCGCTGCTGGGCCTCCGTCACGGTGTTGCCCAAAGCGGTGGCGCACAGAACCCGGCCACCGGCAGTCACCACGTTATCACCATCCAGCTTGGTACCGGCGTGGAAGACTTTCTCACCTTCTGTTTCACCTTCCGGCAGGCCGGAGATCACATCACCCTTGCTGTAGTCGGCAGGATAACCACCGGCCGCCAGCACAATGCCTACAGAGGCGCGGTCGTCCCACTCGGAGTCGCACTGGTCCAGCTTGCCATCTGCGGCGGCCTGGCACAGTTCCACCAGGTCCGACTTCATGCGCAGCATGATCGGCTGGGTTTCCGGGTCACCGAAGCGGCAGTTAAACTCGATCACCTTTGGTGCACCGTTGGTGTCGATCATCAGGCCGGCGTACAGGAAACCCTTGTAGGGGTGACCTTCCGCGGCCATGCCGTTGACGGTGGGGTAGATCACCTCGTCCATGATGCGTTTGTGCACATCGGCTGTAACCACCGGGGCCGGAGAGTAGGCACCCATGCCGCCGGTGTTGGGGCCGGTGTCGCCGTCGCCCACCCGCTTGTGATCCTGAGAGGTGGCCATGGCTAGCACGTTCTTGCCGTCGACCATCACGATGAACGAGGCTTCCTCGCCGTCCAGAAACTCTTCCACCACTACGCGGCTGCCGGCATCGCCAAAGGCGTTGCCTGCGAGCATGTCGCGGATGGCATCTTCGGCTTCGGCCAGGGTCATGGCGACAATCACGCCTTTACCGGCGGCCAGGCCGTCGGCTTTGACCACAATCGGTGCGCCTTTTTCCCGCACGTAGGCGAGGGCCTCATCGACGTCAGTGAAGTTGGCGTAGTCGGCGGTCGGGATCTTCTGGCGGGCCAGGAAGTCCTTGGTGAAGGCCTTGGAACCTTCCAGCTGCGCTGCGCCGGCGCTGGGGCCGAAGATGCGCAGGCCGCGGGCTTCAAACTTGTCCACCACGCCGGCTACCAGCGGGGCTTCCGGGCCGACGATGGTCAGGCCCACGCTATTCTGCTCGGCAAAATCCGCCAGGCCGTCCAGGTCCATCACGTCCAGATCGACGTTGTCCAGGTTGGGCTCCCGGGCGGTGCCGGCGTTACCGGGCGCTACGAAGACTTTGTCTGCCAGGGGGGATTGCGCGGCTTTCCAGGCCAGGGCGTGTTCGCGCCCGCCACTGCCAATAACCAGAATGTTCATGTGTTGCTCCTGAATTCTTTGATCAGTGACGGAAATGGCGCATGCCGGTGAAGACCATGGCGATGCCGTGTTCGTTGGCAGCGTCAATCACTTCTTGGTCGCGCATGGAGCCGCCCGGCTGGATGACAGCGGTAATGCCGGCCGCCGCAGCGGCGTCGATGCCGTCCCGGAACGGGAAGAAAGCATCCGATGCCATGACCGACCCCTTCACTTCCAGGCCTTCGTCGGCGGCCTTGATGCCGGCAATCTTGGCGCTGTAAACGCGGCTCATCTGGCCTGCGCCCACGCCGATGGTGCGGCCGGCCTTGGCGTACACGATGGCATTGGATTTCACGTACTTGGCCACTTCCCAGGCGAACAGCAGGTCGTTCAGTTCCTGCTCGGAGGGCTGGCGCTCGGTGACGACTTTCACGTCTTCCATGGCGACCATGCCCAGGTCACGGTCCTGCACCAGCAGGCCACCGGTCACGCGCTTGTAGTCCATGGTCTGGGCGCGCTCGCCGTCGAACTCACCACAGGCCAGCAGGCGTACGTTCTTCTTGGCAGCGACAATCTCAACCGCTTCCGGCGCCACGCTCGGGGCGATGATGACTTCCACGAATTGGCGGTCCACAATGGCCTTGGCAGTGGCCGCGTCCAGTTCCCGGTTAAAGGCGATGATGCCGCCGAACGCCGAAGTGGGGTCGGTGGCGAAAGCCAGGTCATAGGCCTGAAGAATATCGGTACCGATGGCCACGCCACAGGGGTTGGCGTGCTTGACGATGACGCAGGCCGGGTCGGCGAAGGGCTTGACGCACTCCAGGGCGGCGTCGGTGTCGGCTACGTTGTTGTAGCTCAGTTCCTTGCCCTGCAGCTGTTTGGCGGTGGCGATGCAGGCTTCCTTCGGGTTGCGTTCGGCATAGAACGCAGCACGCTGGTGCGGGTTTTCACCGTAGCGCATATCCTGGACCTTCACGAACTGGGCGTTGAAGGTGCGGGGGAAATCGGCGTTGTCGTTGTCCGGGGTGCGGCCACCCAGGTAGTTGGCGATGGCACCGTCGTAACCGGCGGTGTGTTCGAAGGCCTTTACCGCCAGGTCGAAGCGTGTGTTGTAACTGAGCTGGCCATCGTTGTTGTCGAGCTCTTTCAGTACCCGGCTGTAGTCGGAAGCGTTGACTACGATGGCGACATCGTTGTGGTTCTTGGCCGCAGCACGGACCATGGTGGGGCCGCCGATGTCGATGTTCTCAATGGCGGTGGCCAGATCGCAGTCGGGGTTGGCTACGGTGTCTTCAAACGGATACAGGTTTACCACCACCATGTCGATGGGGTTAATGCCGTGCTCGCCCATGATGGCATCATCGGTGCCGCGACGGCCCAGAATGCCACCGTGGATCTTCGGGTGCAGGGTTTTTACCCGGCCGTCCATCATTTCCGGGAAACCGGTGTAGTCGGACACTTCAGTGACCGGTACGTTGTTTTCCTTGAGCAGGCGGAAGGTGCCGCCAGTGGAGAGCAGCTCAACGCCGCGTTCAGTCAGGGCACGGCCGAAGTCGACGATGCCGGTTTTATCACTCACGCTGATCAGGGCGCGACGGACGGGGGTGTTAGCCTGGTTTGCCATGGGTCACTTTCTTCGCTGTTCAGATAAGCCGGGGATAGCCTGGATATAAAGAACAAGGGCCTCGCGAACGCATCCGGGAGGCCCTTCAGGGACAAGTCTGATTATAGCAGACCGTACTGCTTGAGTTTCTTGCGCAGGGTGCCGCGATTCAGGCCGAGCATGGTCGAAGCCTTGGTCTGGTTGTTGCGGGTGTATTTCATCACCTGCTCCAGCAGCGGGGCTTCCACTTCCGACAACACCAGCTGGTAGACGTCGGAAACCGGCGCGCCATCCAGCTGCGCGAAGTAGTTCTTCAGGGCCACTTCCACGCTGTCACGCAGGGTGACGGTGTTGCCGCTGTTGTTTACCGTGTGCAACTGATGCAGATCATCGTTTGCCGGTGTGCTCAGGGTGTCGTTTGCCAAAGTCTCAGCGGTCATGCTGCGAATACCTCTCCATTTCGTAAGCCTGAAAAATACTGTTCGATGCTGTCTTTCTGCTCCAGCGCATCGTCGATGGCGTTGAAGCGTTTGCGGAACTGTTTGCTCTGGTCGTGGGACTGCAGGTACCAGCCCACGTGCTTTCTGGCGATTCGCACGCCCATTTTCTCGCCATAAAAGCCGTGCAGCTCTGCCAGGTGCTCTGACAGGATCTGCTCCACCTCATTCAGGGGTGGTTCTGGCAGGTGTTCACCGGTTTCCAGGTAGTGCAGGATCTCCCGGAAGATCCAGGGCCGCCCCTGTGCTCCACGGCCGATCAGCAATCCATCTGCGCTGGTGTGCGTCAGCACTTGCCGGGCTTTCTCCGGCGTGGTGATGTCGCCGTTGGCAAAGACTGGAATGCCGACGCTGGCCTTCACCTCTGCGATGGTGTCGTATTCCGCGTCGCCGTTGTATTTGTCTGCACGGGTGCGACCGTGAACCGCGATGGCCTGGATGCCTGCGTCTTCGGCCATTCTTGCAATCACCGGCGCGTTCCGGTTGTCCTGATCCCAACCGGTGCGCATTTTCAGCGTGACCGGAATGTCCACGGCGCTGGCCACCGCTTCCAGAATGGCCCTGACCAGCTTTTCGTCTTTCATCAGGGCGGAGCCTGCCGCCTTGTTGCAGACCTTCTTGGCAGGGCAGCCCATGTTGATATCAATAATCTGGGCCCCGAAGGCGGCATTCTGCCGCGCCGCATCGGCCAGCATGTCCGGATCGCCACCGGCAATCTGAACAGACCGGGGTTCCGGTTCGCCCTGATGATTCAGGCGAGTCTGGGATTTCCGCGTATGCCAGAGTTTGCTGTCTGCTATGACCATTTCTGATACTGCCAGGCCCGCTCCCATCCGCCGGCAAAGCTGCCGGAAGGGTCGATCGGTTACACCGGCCATGGGTGCAACTATCAATGGGTTGGGCAGGGTATACGGCCCGATTTTTGCCGTCGGCAGCATGATCTGAGTCCGTGTCACAGCGATTTAAGCAAGATTCGGCCAGAAGCGGCTGGTTAAATTATGACCGCTTCAGTCTCCGAAGGGCGGTAATGATACCGCCGGAGGGGGTCTGATTGAAGGGGAAAAGTGCTGAAAAAATTGATTATTTTTCGTGCTTTTTGGTTGACTTTTGCGCTGTCAACTGTCGCCCCGGCCCATCATCAGGGTGTCCTGGGCCGGAAGCTCAGGTTGTAATTGACCGCGTCGCGGCCCGGATCGCGGATGCTGATCGCAATCCGTACCGGGGTCTCAGAGGGCATGGCGCTGAGAGATTCCGCTTCACCGGCAAGATATTCCGCCGGTGTAAAGGTGCTTTGCGCAACCACATCGCCGTTGAGGTTGGAAAAGGTCAGGGCGATGGCCGGGAACGGCTGTTCGAAGGTGGCCCGGTTAATGATGACAGCGTCGACGATCAGCTGGGTGCGGTTGTCCGGGTCGGTCCGGACGACCAGTTTCCTGCTTTGGATGGCTTCTACGTTGATCAGCGGTTTCAGCTGGCAGCCCGCCAGTTCACAGCCTTTCTCGTAGAATGGTCGGAGCTGGGGAATGGCAGACAGCCGATCAAACTGGAACCAGGTTACCTGGGCAACCAGAGCGCCCAGTAGGGCCACAACGACGAGCGTCCACAGGGCGGTTCTCAGGCGGCTGCGGCCCTGGCCAACCGATACCGGGTCGCGGCGCAGGTCCCGATACAGGGTGTCGGGCGTTTGATCAGCCCTGCGTGCCGGTTCTTTCGGGGCCGCAGGCCGGTCGTCATCGGTTGCCGCAAGCGTAAGCTCTTCGGGAGCGGTTGCCGGGCTGGCTGACTTGCTTTTGCCTGGCGCTGGCGGCTCGGGTGTTTCTTCGCTGTCGGCGGCGTCAGGTGCCTCGGATGCTGGCGAATCCGGGGGTGTCAGCTGCAGATCCGGCTCAGGTTTGTTTTCCGGTTCTGGCGCTTGTGGTTCAGGTTCGGCCGGTGCTTTCGGCGCCCGAGCCGGTTGATCGTCCGCCAGCATGGCTTCCGCCCAGCTTTCGTCAACGTCCTGCTTTTCCGGGGTCAGGTCGTCATCGTGGTAGCCGGACTCTTCCGGTTCATCAAACGAGCGGAAACTGTCGCTCAGTTCGTCATCGGAAAACGTCAGCTTGCTGCCGGCATAACGGCCTTCTGTGGCATCTTCTTCCGGGTTGTCGGCAAAGATAAAGTCTTCTTCATCGTGCCCTGCGTGGGTGTCTGCGGGCGGAGGAGGGGTTTCCCCTGCTGCTTTGCCACCTGTGGCGGCTGGCGCAGCGCTGCCGGTGGATTTGACGACCTGGTGCTCAATGGCGTTGAAAACTTTCAGGCAGCTGCCACAACGGACTTTTCCCCCGGCGATACTGAGTTGTTCGTCAGTCACCCGGAAACGGGTTTCGCAATTAGGGCACTGAGTCTGCAGGCTGCTTTGGGTCATGCTTCGTTCCTGAAAGCTTGATCGCGGATAGATCGATTCTCGATCATTGATCTATCACTACATCGGTCACTACAAAGGAGGCAGTTTAGTCGTAAAGCCCGGGCTCGTCATCCGTCCTTGCGTCGTCCTGTGAGGCGTATCCAGTCTTCTTTCTGTTCCGGCTCGTCCATGGTGAACCAGGGCTCGTAGGCGTCCATCACCTCCCGGGCCTGATTGAACAGGATGCCGGACAATACCAGATCCCCGCCGGGCCTGGTCAGTTCCGCCAGTCTCGGAGCCAGGCCGATGAGCGGTTGGGCCAGGATATTGGCCAGCATAATGTCGGCTCGGGTGTTCGGATCCTTGCCGGGCAGGTAGAGATCCAGGCGGTTGTCTTCCACGCCGTTCCGACGGGCATTGTCCCGGCTGGCTTCCAGCGCTTGCGGATCGGTATCCACGCCAATCACGTGGTCCGCGCCGAGCAGCAGGGCGGCCAGGCCCAGAATGCCGGAGCCACAGCCGTAGTCCGTCACCTGCTTGCCCGCGACATCCTGGCCGTCGAGCCATTCCAGGCACAGGGCGGTGGTCGGGTGGGTGCCGGTGCCGAAGGCCAGGCCCGGGTCCAGCAGCAGGTTGGCCGCGTCCGGGTCTGGCGCCTCGTGCCAGCTGGGGACAATCCACAGGCGCTTACCAAACTGCAGGGGATGGAAATCGTCCATCCAGGCCCGTTCCCAGTCTTTGTCTTCTACCAGGGTAACGTCGATTTCGGGCAGGGACTGCTGGGTTTGCTGATGCCAGGCGTCGCGGATATCCGCCAACAGTTGCTCGGTGTTGCGGTCAGACTGGAACAGGCCGGTAACCGTGGTCTGGCTCCAAAGGGGTGTGGTGCCCGGGTCGGGCTCGTACAGGGGCTGGTCGGCTGCGTCTTCCATGGAAACGGCGTCTGCGCCCATTTCCATTAACAGGTCTTCCAGCTGATCCGCGGTGTCCGGATCAGCTGGAATCTGGAGTTGTATCCAGGGCATGGTTAATCCCGCATCAGTTTCTCAAGGTAGTGGATGGTGAAGTCTACCTGTTTAAAGCCACCATCGCGTACCAGTTTTCGATGCAGGGGTTGGTTGGTCTTGATGCCCTCGACCAGCATTTCGTCCAGCGCGTTCTTCATGCGCCGGCGGGCAATCTCCCGGTCGTCGCCCCAGGTGATCAGTTTGGCCACCAGGGAATCGTAGTACGGCGGTACCGTGTAGCCGCTGTACAGATGGGAGTCGACACGAATGCCATTGCCACCGGGAGCATGGAAATGTTTGACCTTGCCGGGGCTGGGCACGAAGGTTTGCGGGTCTTCGGCGTTGATCCGGCATTCGATGGCGTGGCCAGAGATGTGGATTTCGTCCTGGCTGTATTGCAGCGGCAGTCCGCTGGCAATGCGCAGCTGCTCACGGACGATATCAACACCGGTCACCATCTCGGAGACCGGGTGCTCAACCTGTACCCGGGTGTTCATCTCGATGAAATAGAACTCGCCGTCCTGGTACAGGAACTCAAAGGTGCCGGCACCCACGTAGCCGATTTCCTTACAGGCGTCGACGCAGGCCTTGAGCGTGCGTTCCCGGGATACCGGGTCAACATTCGGGGCCGGGGCTTCCTCGATGACTTTCTGGTTCCGGCGCTGCATGGAGCAGTCCCGGTCGCCCAAATGGATCACGTTGCCGTGCATGTCCGCCAGTACCTGAATCTCCACATGGCGTGGTGTTTCGAGGAATTTTTCCAGGTAGACGGTCGGATCGCCAAAAGCGTTCTTGGCTTCGCTCTGGGTGATTTGTACTGCCTTCAGCAATGCAGCCTCGGAATGCACCACCTGCATGCCACGACCACCACCACCGGAAGCGGCCTTGATCATTACCGGGTAGCCGATCTGGCGAGCCACCTGGAGGGTGCGCTCGTCGTCGTCCGTCAGCGGACCGTCAGAGCCGGGCACGGTGGGTACGCCGGCCTTCTTCATGGCTTCAATGGCGGATACCTTGTTGCCCATCAGGCGGATGGTTTCCGCTCTTGGTCCGATAAAGCGAAAGCCGCTTTTCTCGACCTGCTCAGCAAAGTCGGCGTTTTCAGCCAGGAAGCCGTAACCCGGGTGAATGCCTACGGAGTCCGTTACTTCTGCAGCGCTGATGATGGTCGGGATGTTCAGGTAGCTTTCCGTCGCGCTGTTGGGACCGATGCAGACGGTTTCGTCGGCGAGACGAACGTGCATAAGGTCGCGATCGACCTGTGAGTGCACGGCTACCGTCTTGATGCCCAGCTCTTTGCAGGCGCGGAGGATTCGCAGGGCGATTTCACCGCGGTTTGCGATCAGAACTTTTTCTAACATGGCCATGGTTAACAATCACCGAATTCAGGAAATGACGACCAGGGGCTGGTCAAACTCCACCGGCTGGCCATTCTCGACCAGGATTTCGGTGATGGTGCCGGCTTTGTCAGCCTCGATCTGGTTCATCATCTTCATGGCTTCCACAATGCAGATGACATCACCAACGTTTACCTTCTGGCCAACTTCGACAAACGCTGCAGCGCTCGGGGACGGTGAGCGGTAGAAGGTGCCCACCATCGGAGATTTCACTGCATGGCCATTGATGGCAGCTGGCGTAGAGGTTTGTTCAGCCGGCGCTGCCTCGGGTGCTGGGGTCGGTGCCGGAGCCTGGGGCGCGGGTGCTGAGTAGTGGCTCACGTAATGGCCACCGGAGGCCTGTTCCCGACGGCGCGATATACGAACTGAATCGTCACCCTCGTGAATCTCCAGCTCCTCGACGTCTGACTCCTCGAGCAGTTCAATCAGTTTCTTGATTTTACGAATATCCATAACTGTTCCAGTCCCGTTGTCTCTGGTCTATCGGTGAATTCGTTGCAGTGCAGCCTGCAGAGCAAGGTCGTAGCCCTGGCTGCCCAGCCCGCAGATAACCCCTTCGGCGATATCTGAAAAATAGGAGTGATGGCGGAAAGGTTCCCGCGCATGCACATTTGATAAATGCACTTCTATAAACGGTATGCCGGAGGCCAGCATGGCGTCCCGCAGGGCGACACTGGTATGGGTAAAGGCGGCAGGATTGATAATGATAAAATCCACGCCCTCACCCCGGGCCTCATGTACCCGTTCAATCAATTCGTACTCTGCATTGGATTGCAAATGCAGCAGGTGGTGACCTTGCTCGGCCGCTTTCTGGTGCAAGCGGTCGTCAATATCGGCCAGTGTTTCATAGCCATAGACCTCGGGCTCCCGGGTGCCGAGCATGTTGAGGTTGGGGCCATGGAGCACAAGTATGGTCGACATGGTTCTGTCTGCCTTGGTGTTTTACAGGATCGCCGAAGATAACGGCACGTTACCTCAATGGTGCGTACTTGTTAGCCTCAGATCAACACTTTTTGACAATCTTGCCTGTCGTACATTGGTCTTAAAAAGGTTACACAGCAATCGCTGTAAGCGCGATGACATTTCGTTGATGACAATCATTGTCGATGAAGGTGAGCCATGCCGGTATTCGACATTGGTTTCATGGGGCCGGGCGCGGCGCCCGGCCCGAAGTGATCAGGATTCTGCCAGGGAAACGCAATTACGCCCATGTTCCTTGGACGTGTAAAGCGCCCGGTCTGCGCGCTCGCACAGAGACTGGGCGCTGTCACTCTGCCAGGCGGAGATGCCGCAACTGAAGGTGACGTTGAATTCCCGGTCGCCGGCCGGCTGTACCAGCTCGGAGAAGCGCTCGCGGATTTCATTCAACACGTTGCGGGCGTCACCGGGCCGTGTGTTGGGCAGAATGATCGCAAATTCCTCACCACCATAACGACCGATGTGATCGGATTTTCGCAGTCGCTGCTTGAGAAACATCGACAGGCTTCGCAGCACCCGGTCGCCAATGGGATGGCCAAAGGTGTCGTTTACCTTTTTGAAGTAATCGATGTCGAGCATAGCGAAACACAGGGATTGGTCTTTCTGCCGGGCCCGCACGATTTCCTGCTCCAGCAGATGCAGGGTATGGGTGTGGTTATACAGTCCGGTGAGGCTGTCGCGAATCATCAGTGCCAGCAATGACCGGGCCCGGCGGCCACGGTTGTGCAGGGTGGCAATCAGGTGTTTGGGGTCGATGGGCTTGGTCAGGAAGTCGTCGCCCCCCAGGCTCATGGCGTGCAGCTGCTTGCTGACGTCTTCTTCCGCGGACAGGTAAATGATGGGAACGCTGTGGAAGCGATCCTGCTGACGGATCACCCGGGCGATCTCCATGCCAGTGCAGCCGGGCATGTACATGTCCAGAATGATGATTTCTGGCGAAAACTCTTCCAGGGCGTGAATAATCTGCATCGGATCGGTGATGATGTGGGCGGTCATGCCCGCCTTCTTCAGCACCGTTTCCATGTATTTGGCCTGGGCCCGGGAGTCATCCAGAACCAGCACCTTGTAGGGCTCGACCGTATTGCCGTGGGTGTAGGTTTCGATCTTTTCGATCAGCTGCCCGGGGTCCACCGCCGGGTAGAAAAACTCCTCGCCGCCACACCGGGATGCTCGCAGGCGGGTTTCAATGCTGCCGTCTTCATCGCTCATGAAGATGATCGGTATGGGCGTGTCGTGCTGCTCCTGTAGCTGCTCCACAGTGGCAATACCACTGTTGGTGTCGCCGCCAAAGTTGACATCCATGAGGATGGTTTCCGGCTTGCTCAGGGCGCAGGCTTCAATCAGGTCAGAGGCACTGCTGAACGCGGAGGCCCGGAACCCGAAAAATTCCAGCTGGCGGATCAGGCGGGCGGCCATTTCACCGTTGGACAGCGCAATGTAAACCGGTGTGCGTCGGTATTGCTGGGGCGTGTCGGAGGTTTCCTGGTCGGTACGGCGTTGGGTGCAATGGCGCAGAGTCTCGGTGGCATCTTCCAGTTGTCGTGCCTGGTCATCCTCAAGGGGGGAGCTCTGGTGCCAGTGCTCAAGCAGTCCCAGGATGTGCTCCGCAGCGGCGGCATGGCTCTCCATTTCGAACCGTTTGGCATAGCGGACCAGCTTGTCCGTTGCCGAGACCAGCTCATCGCGGTAAACCGCGGCTTGATCCCTGTCTTCGCGAATCTTCTGCCAGGTATCCAGAACCACCCTGGCCTGGGTGGTCACACGGCGGGCGAAATGCTGCCTGAGTTTTTCTTTCTGGCTTTCGTCGTTCATTGTGCTCCGGCCTGTCTGTTTTCATTTTTTGATGGTCCGATCCGGCAGGACTAACTTTTTAACCTTAGTCCTTTTGCAGAGTCTATAGTGTTTAATGTTGTCGGCGTAGGTTGCGCTATGTAAATGTTTGTCAACTCTGCGGTACAGGTCACAGACACTCATCAAACCAATTATCGGACCGGAGCCCCAGCAGCTATGGCGGGGATGCTTGGAAAGAGAGATCAGCAGCACGGCGTGATTACGCTTCAGGGGCTATTACTGGTGTTTACCGGTGGCTTGCTGGTGCTCATTCTCACGGCGGCGTTCATCACCAGTTTCGGCTATTTTCGGGGCTACGTAGCCGATCAGCTCGGTGATCATGCCCGGGACGGCGCCACGGCCACGGGCTTATCCTTGTCGAATGCCATTGATGGCTCAGATCCGGTGGCCGCTGCGTCGCTGATTGATGCCGTGTTCGACAGCGGCCGGTACTTGTCCGTGGAATACCTTGATCACAGTGACAGCCTGATTGCGGGCAGAAGAAAGCCGCTTCAGGGTACTGCCGCTCCTGGCTGGTTTATCCGTTTGACCTCCCTGCCGCGGCCAATGGCTGAGGCCGAAGTCGTGCGTGGCTGGAGCCGTCTGGGCAAGGTTCGTGTGGTCAGTCATCCGGGCCGGGCTTACGACGACCTCTGGCGCATTACCGTGGGCCTGTTGGTGGGCGTGCTGGCCATCGGCGGTGCCGGTTTGGTCGTCCTGCACCTGTTGCTGGGGCGAATACTCAGCCCGCTGAAAGCGTTGGAAGCTCAGGCCAGGGCTTTGGGGCAGCGGGATTTTCGGAAACGGGTCGACATCAAGTCAACCCGGGAACTGAACCAGGTTACCGAAGCCATGAATCAGATGGCGGATGACCTCGGCCAGTTGTTTGAGGGGCAAGGCAAGCTGATCCAGCATTTGCGCAAGGTGAATAACGAAGATCCCGTGACCGGCCTGGCCAGTCGGAGTGCCTTTGATCAGCGACTGCGGGCTGAACTTGAATCCGAGGAAAAGGCTGCCCCGGGCGTGTTGATTATGATCCAGCTCGGCTTTTTCGTTGACTACAACAGGGCCTATGGCCGCAGCGAGGGCGACCTGCTCCTGAAGCAGATTGCAGGCTGTCTGCAGCGCTTTGTTAAGCGGCACACTGAATCTTTCGCCGGGCGCAGGACCGGGGCCGAATTCGCGGTTTTCCTGCCCGGCGCATCCGCGGCAGATGTCCGGGTATGGGCGGAAGAACTGGTGGCGGAACTTGACGGGCTTTATGCGGATCATGCCGCACCGATGGATACCATCGTGCATGCGGGGCTTGCTGTGACGGCCGAAGGGCTGGGTAGCCGGGACCTGCTGGCAGCTGCCGATGAGGCCTTGGTGGCGGCCCAGCAGCGGGATGAATCCTGCTGCTGGCTGTCCGAAACCGGCCTGGAGAACCACCACAACATGGAAACCTGGCGGGTGATCATCAGCCAGGCGATACGTGACCGCAGTTTGTCGCTGTGGTTACAGCCCATGGTGCAGGGCGGTGAACAGTCGGTGGTTCACTATCAGGTGTTTTCCCGTATCAACAGTCCTGAAGGGGTTCTCAAGGCAGGTTTGTTTGTACCTGTGGCCGAGCGCCTTGGGCTAATCAAGGACATTGACCGGCTGCTGATCGAGCGGGTTCTGGAGCGCCTGGCGAGCCATCCAGGGGAGCGCCTGGCGGTATCCCTGGGGAGTGCGTCTGTTGCTGACCCGGAGTTCCGGAGTGATTTGCTGGCGAGTCTTGGGCAGGCAGGGCCTCTGGTTAGTCGTCTTTGGGTTGGTGTGGCCGAGCAGACCATTCACCATCACCGCAAGGATGTCAGCACACTGGTTCGAGAGCTCGTCCGGCTCGGGGTGCCGGTTCTGGTGGATCGTTTCGGGGTGGGGGGCGTGCCGTTCAGCTACCTGAAGAATCTGCCGTTCCGGGCCATGCGTATCGATAACAGCTTCATCCATAACCTGGACAGCCATGATGAAAATCGTTTCTGGCTGGAGTCCGTGCTGGCCATTGCGCGCAGCCGGGGCGTGAAGGTTTTTGCGACAGGAGTGGAAACGGCAGCAGAATACTCGGTACTCTGTAAACTGGGTATTGATGGAGCCATGGGATACCATCTTGGCAGGCCATTTGCCGCTGATTGACAACTGACGGGAGACTTGCAGCCTTATGCCGGGCAAAATCACACAGTACTTCAGGGACAAGAAAGACGATATGCAGGATTACACCGGAGGCAACGGTGTCATTGGCAAGTTTGTTCTGGCGATCCTGTTGGTATATCTGCTTGTAACCACCATTCTTGGTATGTACTGGAGCAGTGAGCCAGATACCTTTTCTGTGCGAGAGCACACCCGTGCCCTCGCCAGTGACATGGGCCGGGAGCCGGTGACCGGTTTTGCCACCACGGCCACGATGATCAAGATTGCCGAAACCTTGCTGGACAAACCCGGTGGCTACATTTCCAACGATATCTTCCCACCCGGGTTGTGGATGGACAACATGCCCAACTGGGAGTTTGGTGTGCTGGTGCAGTTGCGGGATCTGTCCAGAGCTATGCGTAAGGACATCAGCCGCTCCCAGAGCCAGTCTGCTGAAGACGCGGACCTGATCATCGCCGAGCCGCAGTTTCATTTTGACAGCGGTAGCTGGGCCATTCCCTCCACGGAGCGGGAGTACCGCCGGGGCATCAATGCGCTGAAACGGTACCTGGACCGGCTGTCTCACCCGGAGCAGCCTAACGCCCAGTTCTTTGCCCGTGCTGACAACCTCAATAACTGGCTGGCCGACCTTGAAACCCGGTTGGGCAGCCTGTCACGAACGCTCAGCGAGAGTGTTGGGAAAGCCTCGGTTTCGGAAGCCCTGGCTAACCTGAACCCGGATGATCCGCTGGCGGAAGACACCGGTGGTGATGACGTGAAAACGCCCTGGACCAAGATTGATGACGTTTTCTATGAGGCACGGGGCAGCGCCTGGGCATTGCTGCACATCTTCAAGGCCATTGAGGTGGATTTCCGCAAGGTGTTGCAGGACAAGAATGCCATGGCCAGCGTGAAGCAGATCATTATTGAGCTTGAGGGCACGCAACAGCCCATGTGGAGCCCGGTGATTCTGAACGGCAGCGGCTTCGGGGTGCTGGCGAATCACTCACTCACCATGGCGGCCTATCTGTCGCGGGCGAACGCGGCCATCAGTGATATGCGGGATCTGCTGTCCAGGGGCTAAGAGTCCGGATCTTGCGCACAAAAAAGCCGGGCAGTCGTGATGACTGCCCGGCTTTTTTTACCCGAAGTGCGATCAGCCTTTGTAGGCGTTAACCGCATCTTCAATGGCTTTTTTGGCTTCGGCGGCGTTGCCCCAGCCCTGTACCTTCACCCACTTGCCGGGTTCCAGTGTCTTGTAGTTCTCGAAGAAGTGACGGATCTGGTTGAGCAGCAACTCCGGCAGGTCGTCGATCTCTTTGACATCGTGGTAGGTGGTGGTCAGCTTGTCGTGGGGTACCGCAACCAGCTTGGCATCACCACCGGCCTCGTCTTCCATGTTCAGCACGCCTACCGGGCGACAGCGAATAACGCAGCCGGCCTGAATGGGGTAAGGGGTAACAACCAGCACATCGATGGGATCGCCGTCATCAGCCAGGGTGTGGGGGATGAAACCGTAGTTGGCCGGGTAGAACATGGGGGTGGCCATGAACCGGTCAACCAGCAGGGCGCCCATGTCTTTGTCCAGCTCGTACTTGACCGGGGAGCTGTTAGCCGGGATTTCGATGGCTACGTAGATGTCTTCTGGCGGGTTCTTGCCAGCGGGGATGTTGTCGAATTGCATGTGCGATCCTTCCTGCTACGTTGAGGTACGTTTAACTGCGTTCAAAAAGTGGGCGCAATTATACGGAAGTCTCTTGCCATTCGAAACTAAACCTTGGTCGTTGACTGTGGTGCATACAACCATCAGGCAGCACTTTCCGAAAAACGCCCGTGAATACATCCCTGTAGGGCTCGGTCGCGCCATCCATGGCGCTCCACGTTTTCGGCAAGTGCTGCCTGATGGTCGTCCGAACCTTTGCGGGAGCTTCCGGCCCTCAAGCGTTTTGGGAAGGCCCACCTCACCGACGCCCAAAGTCTCTGCGAATGTGGTTGGTAGCTCGCACTAAGTTCAGCAAGGGGCGTACCAGGGAGCTTTCCAAAACTGTGCGGAGCCATGGATGGCGGAGCCCAAGCGCCACATGGACGTGCCGAAGGAGCGTGTTTTGGAAAGCTTCCTGGTACGCCCCTAACTCCGACGATTAAAGCCTGATCTGTTTGGCAATCAGCTCCTTCATGATTTCCGTGGTGCCGCCGCCAATGGACAGAAGCTTGGCATCCCGATACAGCCGCTCTACCATGGATTCCCGCATATAGCCCATGCCACCGAACAGCTGTACCGCTTCGCGGGTAACCTTTTCGCACACGTCCACAGAGAAATTCTTGGCCATGGCCACCTGTTTGATCGGGTTCTTGCCGGCCTGCATCAGCGCGGCGCAGCGGTAGGTGTATTCCCGGGCGATGTCGATCTGCGTCGCCATGTCCACCAGCTTGTGGCGGGTGACCTGAAAGCCGGCGATGTTGCGGCCGAAGGCCTGGCGTTGTTTGGTGTAATCCAGGGCCGCCTCGTAGGCCAGTTGGGCGGTCATGTAGGCCATGACGGACAAGCTCAGGCGTTCGGCCAGGAAGTTGCTCATAATGGCGATAAAGCCGGCATTTTCGGCGCCAATCAGACGGTCTGCCGGTACCCGGCAGTCTTCGAAGAAGAGTTCGGCGGTGTCGCTGGCCCACCAGCCCATTTTCTTGAGTTTCTTGCCGGTGGAGAAGCCCGGTGTGTCGCGGTCGATCAGCAGCAGGCTGATGCCAGCGTGGCCTTCGCCCCCGGTGCGCACAGCCACCGTGTAGTGATCGGCGCGGATGCCGCTGGTGATGAACGTTTTGCTGCCGTTGACGATGTAGTGATCGCCATCTTTTACCGCACGGGTCTTCAGGTTCGCCACGTCGGAGCCGCCACCGGGTTCGGTAACGGCGAGCGCAGCGATTTTTTCACCGCGTAGTACCGGCGGTACGATCTGTTCCCGAATTTCCTGCTTCGCCCACTTGGCCACCGGCGGCAGGCCAATATCCAGGGAGCCGATGCTGGCCACAAAGCCACCGGAGGTGGAACGCATCAGTTCCTCGGAAACCGCCACTTTCATAAAAATGTCGCCTTCAGCGATGCCGCCCAGAGCCTCAGGGAAGCCAATGCCCAGAAGCCCTGCGTCGCCTGCGAGCTGGTAGATTTCCCGGGGGAATTCGCCGGCTTCTTCCCAGTCGTCTATGTAAGGGCGTACGTGGGTTTCGATAAATTTGCGCGCGGTCTGGCGCACCTGTTCGTGAGTTTCGTTGAAGTAGTCAGACACGGATTCGCTCCCGGTGTACTTGTTATTCGATGGGACGAGTGTCGCGCAATCTCCGTCACCAAGCAAGCGCTTGGTTTGCATTTCTCTGGGCACAAAAAAACTGGCCCGATTGGCCAGCTTTCGCAGGTAGTCCGTGGCCTGTCAGGCGCCGTTACGGGAGATACGCTTCACGCCCTCGCTGGTGCCCAGCAACAACAGGTCCGCCGGGCGGCGGGCGAACAGGCCGTTGGTGACCACGCCCACGATGTTGTTCAGTTTTTCTTCCATCTGGATCGGGCGGGAGATATCCAGGTTGTGGACGTCGATGATGATGTTGCCGTTGTCTGTGGTAACACCGTCACGGTACACGGGATCACCGCCCAGCTTGACGATTTCCCGGCCAACATGGCTGCGTGCCATGGGGATGACTTCCACCGGCAGCGGGAAGTCGCCAAGGATGTCCACCATTTTCGAGCCATCAGCGATGCAAATGAAGGTTTTGGCTACCGCCGCTACGATTTTTTCCCGGGTCAGCGCGGCGCCGCCGCCTTTGATCAGCTCCAGGTTGGCGTTGGTTTCGTCGGCACCGTCGACATAAAACTCCATCTCACTGACGCTGTTCAGGTCATAGACTTCAATACCGTGCTTTTTCAGGCGTTCTGCGGTGGCTTCGGAGCTTGCCACGGCGCCGTCGAATTCATCTTTGTACTGGGCCAGGAAGTCGATAAAAAAGTTGGCGGTGCTGCCAGTGCCCACGCCGACAATGCTGCTGCGTTCCAGTTTCGGGGCAATGTAGTCCACGGCTGCTTTGGCAACGGCTTGTTTGAGTTCGTCCTGCGTCATGGTGAGCTCCGGGAGAAAAAAGATGATTTTTCACGCATTATACGCGCCCAGTGTCTCTGCTTATAGACGGCTGCCGTGCAAAGTTTCTACACTGTAGGTTTTTCCAAGCCAATCACCAGCAACCGGAACCATCATGCCGCAACGCTACATCAAGAAGATTCTCGATGCGCGGGTCTATGACGTCGCCATCGAAACACCCCTGACTGAAGCCCGTAGCCTCTCCAAGCGCTTTGGCAACAATATTCTGCTCAAGCGTGAAGACCTTCAGCCGGTGTTTTCCTTCAAGATTCGCGGCGCCTACAACCGGATTGCCCAGCTCTCTGAAGAGCAGAAAGCCAAAGGGGTGATTTGTGCCTCCGCTGGCAACCATGCCCAGGGCGTGGCGTTGGCGGCCAAGAAGCTGGGTATCAAGGCAGTGATCGTGATGCCCCAGACCACCCCGGAGATCAAAGTGCGCTCGGTGAGGGACCACGGTGCCCGGGTAGTGCTCAAAGGCGATGCTTTTGATGAAGCCGCGGCCCATGCCCAGGAACTGATCAAGAAACATGGCTACACCTACATCCCGCCCTACGACGACCCGGATGTGATTGCCGGCCAGGGCACCGTCGCCATGGAAATCATGTGGCAGTTCAGCCAACCGATCCATGCCATCTTTATCTGCGTGGGCGGCGGTGGCCTGATTGCCGGTATGGCCGCCTACATCAAATACCTTCGCCCGGAGATCAAGGTAATCGGTGTCGAACCCGAAGATTCCAACTGCTTGCAAGCAGCGCTCGCGGCCGGTGAGCGGGTGGTCCTGGACGAAGTGGGCATCTTTGCCGACGGTGTGGCGGTCAAGCAGATTGGCAAATACCCCTGGGAAATCTGCAAAGATTACGTGGACGAAGTGATCACCGTCTCCACCGACGAAATCTGCGCAGCCATTAAGGATGTGTTCGAAGACACCCGCTCCATTGCCGAGCCCGCCGGGGCTTTGGGTGTTGCCGGTATCAAGAAATACATCGAGCGTGAACAGATCGAAAATGAAAATCTGATCGCCACGCTCAGCGGCGCCAACATGAATTTCGACCGTTTGCGTTACATTTCAGAGCGCACCGAAATCGGTGAGAAGCGCGAGGCCATCCTGGCGGTCACCATCCCGGAACGCCCGGGTGCCTTCAAGACCTTTATCAACGCCTTGCACAAGCGCAGCATCACCGAATTCAACTACCGCTATTCGGACTCTGACGACGCCACCATCTTCGTCGGTATCCAGATCCAGGCCGGCGGCCACGGCCGGGAAGACCTGGTGCAGGAACTCCGCGAAAACGGCTACTCTGTGATCGACCTCACCGACAGCGACCTGGCCAAACAACACATCCGCCACATGGTCGGCGGCCATGCGCCATCGGTGGATAACGAAGTGGTGTACCAGTTCGAATTCCCCGAACGCCCGGGTGCCCTGCTGAAATTCCTGATGTCCCTCGGCACCCGCTGGAACATCTCCCTGTTCCACTACCGCAACCACGGTGCCGCCTACAGCCGCGTGCTGCTGGGAGCACAGGTCAACGAAGCGGAAATTCCGGATTTCGAAAAAATGTTGGAGAAGGTGGGTTTCCGCTACGAAAACATGACCGATAACGAAGCCTACCGGCTGTTCCTGGGCGCGGGTAACGGAAGCGCAAACGAAAAGTAGAAACCGGGCCAAACCACCCAAGTAGAATCGTTCCTGGGGCTCCTTTCCGGGAATTTCGAAGGCCAGGGATGGCCTGAGAGAAGCGCACATGGATGTGCTCGTAGCGGTTCCCGGAAAGGAGCCCCAGGAACGATTCGGCCTGCTTTCGCCAAACTGTTGTGCCGGTTTCGGGCATCCATCAGCTGCGAGACACACCGGCGCCAAAACCCTTACATAACTGTAACGAGTCAAAAATTGTAAAATTGAAGTTACGTGTTAGTCTTTCGTCTAATTCTCGAACCCGAGAATAGCTAGCTGATTTTCCAACTAATTAACTCAAAGAAAAAACGGGAAATACGTAATGGGTAACAAGCCTGACATCATCCGCGCCATCGTGCTCATCTTTGCTGTCGGCCTTGTCATTACCGGCTTCACTTCCATCCAGGCCTCAGAAGACAAACGTGCCGACCGAGCGGCTGCGCCAGCGGTCGGGTTTATCCAGTCTGCCAATCAGGGTCTGAACCGGTAACAGCGCTGGTCCGTAACCACGCCGTGCAGGGGCACATCCCAGGATTCTATCGGTAATTCACGGACTTTCTGAAAATCGTGGGCCAGCCCTATCAGCTTGGGCGCCATGGCCGGCCTTATCCGGCTGAAGGCGAACGTGCGGTCATAGAACCCACCGCCCATGCCGAGCCTTCCCCCTTGCTCATCAAAACCTACCAGCGGAAACAGTACCGCATCCAGTGCCCAGGCCGGTCTGCGCCTTGAGCGTGGAAATGCCGGTTCCGGGATGCCAAAGCGATTGGCGGTCAGTTCAACGCCGTCAAAGTACGGACTGAACACCAGTTTGCCCGGATACACCGGGTGCAGAATTGGCAGGTAAAACCGAATGCCCTTGCGCCGGCCCAGATCGATGAAAAGGCTTGGGTCGATCTCGCCATCATTGGGCAGATAGATGCCAATATGCCTGGCACGGTAAAGGTCGGGGTGCTTCAGAAGGTTCAGTGCCAGTCGTTCCGAGGCTTGTTGCTGCTGCTCGAAGGATAAGGCTCGGCGTTGTTGCCTGAGGTGTTTGCGCAGCTCCGACCTGGACAGAGTGTCCGGATGGGATTCAAACGGTTGGGGGGAGTGAAACTGACTCAAAATAAAGCTTCCCGGGCTGCCGTTATCGGATGTAGCCCTTGAACCCAAAGTTCAAGGTCGGTGGCCGCTGTGACATATTAGGCTTTCCCCCTTGGGGGACATGCTCACAATGCCCTGAAGTGGCCACCTGGGTAGTGCGCATCGGCTCGAGGACGTACCCGACCAGCGAACAGCCCAGGAAGTTGATACCATTATACGGGCAGGGTCGGGGCGGATTGCAACCCCATTTCCCGGAATCTTTCTGGAATCAGTTTCCGGACGATTCTCCGAGGGCTTCGTCCAGCCGGTTGTCCATGGCTCTGAGCAAATTTCTGGTTGCGAGAGACATGGTGTCGCGCTCCAGCAGTTCGTGGGTAATGTTTAGCGCGGCCATCACGGCAATGCGCTCGGTTCCGAACACTTTGCCACTGGAGCGGATTTCCCGCATTTTGTTGTCCAGATGCCGGGCCGCACGAAGCAAGGCCTCTTGCTCTTCCTGCGGGCAAGCCACCAGGTATTCCTTGTCGAGTATTCTGACTTCAACGGTGGTTGATGACTTTGACATCAGTGGTGCTCCAGCGCCCTCAGGCGGCCTATCATGGCTTCAATCTTGTTTTTGGCAAGATCGTTCTTGTGCATTAGCTGGGCTCGTTCCCGATTCCAGTCGTCCTGCAGCTCGCGCAACAGGGCGTTATCCTTCTCCAGCTTTTCGCAGCGTTCAATCAGCTTGTCCAGCTTGTCCGCTAATGCCTGTACTTCGGACTGTTCCATGACGTGCCCAACAACGGTGATGTAAGTGTGAGTAACTATAAGTGCCGACGCCAAACCGGTCAATTTAACGCATTGTCATGGCGCGGATTCCCGTGATGGCCATCACCTTCGGCGCGGGTTCAGTCTGTATCGGCGGCACCAAATCCCTGTTTCCGGCTCTTTCGCCAGGTGCTGGTGGCCGGTACCAGTGATACCAGCAGGGCTGACACCGGAACGGCAGCCAGCAGTAACCATTCGTCCTGTTTAAGCGGGCGCAGGCTGATCTGAATGCCGAACTGCTCCAGCAGCCAGGGGCTCAGACCGGCAATTGCGCCAGCCCCGACAATCAGGGCGAGCAGGCAGGCGGTGAGGGCCAATACTACGCACTCAAAACTGTAAAGTGATGCGATCAGCGCCGGGGATGCGCCTGTGGCCCTTAAAACCGCCACTTCGCGTTGGCGCTGGGCCTGGAGGGTCAACAGGACGGCCACCAGGCCGACCAGGCTGGTAACAACCACGAAGGCGCTTATTCCGAGCAGCGCTTTTTCAAATTGCCCCATCATGCGCCAGAGCTCGCTCAGCGCGACACCTGGGAGAATGGCGGATAACGGCTCGTCCCGGGACTGGTTCAGTTCCCGTTGTACCTGAAACGTGAGGATGGGCTGACTCAGGCCGACAAAGGCCGCCGTGATGGAGTCTGGTGTAAAGTCCCTGGCTCTGGCGCGGTCCGGGGATAAACCCCGGCCAGGGATGGCGACACCGGATTCCCAGCCAACATGGATAGCTTCCATGGCATCGAGGCTGATATAGACGGCCTGGTCGACCGGCGTCCCGGTGGGTGCAAGCACGCCGGATATCCTGAAGGGCAGGTCGGTGTGATTGGAGAAGCTGGTGCGACCGCCCCCGTGAGACAACACGATCTCATCGTTGAGGTGATGGTCGAGTTGCCTGGCAACACCGGCGCCGAGGACCACGTCGAACAGGTCGTCAAACCACTCGCCTTGGGCCAGTTCCAGAGACTGGTTGTTGCCGAACTGGAGCCGGGCCAGAAACTGGTCGTTGGTGGCGACCACCCGATAGCCACGATAGCTGTCCCCCAGTGAAATGGGGATGGCCCAATCAATTCGGCGATCCTGCTCTAGCTTCTGGAAGCTGGACCAGCGGATGTTGTTGGTGGCATCACCAATATGAAACACCGTGTACAGCAGCAGGTTAAGCTGGCCACTCCGGGCGCCGACGATCAGGTCGGTTCCGCTGATGGTGCTGGTGAAAGACTGGCGGATTTCGGTGCGCAGGTACTGGATGCCCAGCAGCAGGGACACGCTCAGAGTCAGTGTCAGGCAGACCAGAGCAAGCACCCGGCGGCGATACCAGAGGCTGGCGGTAGCGAGGGAGAGGGCAAGTTTTACTTTGCTCATGGCGTCGCTCCCAAAGCTTGTTGATGATGAAAGTGGCTGGCCAGTGCGCGGTCATGGCTGACAAAGATAACCGAGCTGCGCCGCTGTTCAGCCAACGCCAGTAGCAGGTCCAGAAAACGGTCCCGGTTGTCGGCATCCAGTGCCGAGGTTGGCTCATCAGCCAGGATGATTTCCGGCGCGCCAATCAGTGCCCGGGCAGCCGCCACCCGCTGTTGCTGGCCAACGGAGAGTTCGGTTACCCCTCTGTGCCAGTGGTCGTCCGGGATCGCGAGCTGCCTGAGCAGGTCCGCTGCCGATGTCTCGGGGTCTGGGCTGGTGCGGGTGCGGCGCACCGCAGACAGGCGGCAGGGCAAGGTCACGTTGGCCAGCGCGCTCAGGTAAGGCACCAGGTTGAACTGCTGGAAGATCACGCCCATGTGATTTGCCCGGAACCGGTCGCGAGTGCCGGCCTTCAGGCTGGACACCGGCTGCCCCAGAAGTTCGATGGTGCCAGACTCCGGGGCCAGCATACCCGCCAGTAATCCCAGCAGAGTACTCTTGCCGGTGCCGCTGGGGCCATGCAGGAACAGATGCTCTCCCTGGGCAAGCTGTATATCGGGAAAAGCTGTGGCGGTTGTCTGGCCGGGCCATCGGAAGGTCAGCTGGCGTGTCACTATTGCCGGGTCCGGTATACTGGAACCGGATTGGCTTCTTGCTGTCTCGGTGCTCATATCCGTATTGTCTTTGCCGTTGTATGATGGCGTACGTTACACGGTTGACCCCATGGGGAGTGGTTGTACATGTTTGATACCTTGCAAATCCGGAAACTGCTTGCGCGGCTTGGACCATTGTTACTGCTGATGGTTTCATCCGTTGCCCTGGCAGAACCCCGCGAGATCGACTGGCTGGAACTGATGCCGCCTGAAGATCTGGCGTTGCTGGAGAGTATGCCGGAAATTGAGCACGAGGGAGACGGCCCCGCCCTGTTGCCGGATGAAATCATGACCGGCCGGGTTGTTCCGGAGATGGGTAACGTAGAAGGCCGGATCCCGGGTTTTGTTGTGCCCCTGAAAGTCACCAACGACATGCGTATCCTCGAGTTCTTTCTGGTTCCCTATTATGGCGCCTGTATTCATGTGCCACCGCCACCGCCGAACCAGATTATTCACGTCAAATATGAAGAAGGATTCACGCTCCGGGCTTTGTATGACCCGGTGTGGATAGAAGGCGAACTGGTGATCGAACGTACCGAGAATGATCTCGGTACGTCCTCCTACTCGCTGGTAGCGACGTCGGTCAAACCCTACAGCGAGTAGCGGCTGCTAGCGGCTCAGCCGGAACTGGGTGGTACCCGGCGACAGGCGCGTGGCGCCTTGCCCCTGGGGACCGACCCACTGCACATTGAGATGCTCAAGTTCAGGGAAGCGGGCCATCAGGCCGGTTTCGAACTGAGCTGACTCCGATAAACCCGGGCAGTTGAGTGTCTGGGTGATTTCTATGTCTGCATGACCAGAGTCATGATCGTGGTCATGGTCGTGACTATGACTATGGCTGTGACCATGGTCATGCTTGTGGTGGTCTCCTTTTGCTTCACCCCAGCCCACGTGCATGGCGCTGGAGACCAGAGTGCAGTTGCCGGCCACGGTATTGATCATGGCGGTTTCACTGGCCCATTGTTCGGTGTCGTTCACCCGTTGGCGCTGTTCATCCGTGCGGGGCTTGTGCTCGAAACCGATCAGGTTGTAGGCGGGTGACAGAAGCAGTAGATCTACCCGCTCGTTATCAATCGCCATTTGCAGGTCGGCGTGCCCATGCTGGTGCGCGCCCGGGTTGTCGGAGGCTAGAACCGGCCATGCGGCCAGGCTGAGTGATAGCAGCAGGGTTGTTGAACGTGCGGATGCGCGTGGGTAAAACATGGTTGGTACCTCTCGCAGCTTTGATACGTTATAACATTTTTGATTTTTGCCAGTGCAAAAGCAAGCCTGCCGGTACCCGGAAGTGCCACTTGTCTGCCGGAATGCTAGGATAGAGGCTTGCTCAAATGTATACGGAACCCGGCTGGTAGAACGGCCAGGCTCCCCTGACACAGGAACACAGGGTTTCATGTCTGACACCGATAGTACAGGTGCTGCCCGCGCCGCTGAATTTGAACGCTGGGCCAACGTTTACACCACACACAAGGCGTTCAGCCACCCCTCTGAGCTGCATGGTGCATTGTGTGGTCGATTGGCGGCTGGTTCCCGTATTCAGGAAGACGAATGGCTGGCCATGGTTTGTGAACAGATGGGGCTTGCCACTCAGGCCATGGAAGAGTCCGGGGATCTGGCGCCATTTATGAACGGCGCCTACCAGACGGCGCTCGCGCAGTTGCAGTCGTCAGACCTCAGTTTTCACCCGTTGCTGCCGGATGATGATTACGCCATTGATCAGCGCCTTGAGGCACTGGTGGCCTGGGTTCGGGGTTTCCTGGAAGGCATGGCACTGGCGGCCGGAGCATCCCTGGGGCAGGCTCCGGACGAGATTCGCGAGTTGATTGAAGACATGGTGGCCATCAGCCAGTTGTCGGAAGATGAAGAATCGGATGAAGAAAGCGAGCAGCAGTTGCTGGAGATAACCGAATACATCCGGCTGGGTGCCCTGGCGGTATTTACCGAGTTCAACGAACCGGAAAAGCCGGCCAACACCCCGACCCTGCATTGACCTGGAGACATCATGACCTCAATGATTTCCGTGAAAGAGTTTGCTGAGCGCCGGCGCAAGTTGATGGACCGTATGGCGCCAGACAGCATCGCGATCCTGCCGGCGGCCCCGGAACGGGTCCGGAACCGGGATGTGCTGCATCCGTTTCGCCAGGACAGTGATTTTCAGTATCTGACAGGCTTCGGCGAGCCCGAGGCCGTGCTGGTGCTGATTCCCGGCCGTGAGCACGGTGAAACCGTGCTGTTTTGCAAAGAGCGGAACCCGGAGAAAGAACTGTGGGATGGTTTCCTGGTGGGGCCGGAAGGCGCCATTGAGCGCTTCGGTATGGACGATGCCTTTCCGATTTCCGACATCGACGACATCCTGCCCGGAATGATTGAAGGCCGCAGCCGGGTCTATTACCCGCTGGGCAAGGACCACGCCTTTGATAACCGGGTGATGGACTGGGTCAAGGTTATCCGCAGCAAGGTGCGCGCAGGCGCCCATCCTCCCGGCGAGTTCGTGGCCCTGGAACACCTGCTGCATGACATGCGGTTGTACAAAAGCGCCGCTGAAGTGAAAGTGATGGCCAAGGCCGGACAGATCAGCGCCGAAGCCCATTGCCGTGCCATGAAGCGGGCACGCCGGGGCGGTTACGAATACAACCTGGAAGCCGAGCTGATCCATACCTTCATGGAACACGGTGCCCGTTCAACGGCGTATCCTTCCATCGTGGGTGGCGGTGCCAACGGTTGCATCCTGCATTACATCGAAAACAGCTCGCCCCTGAAAGAGGGCGATCTGGTGTTGATTGATGCCGGCTGCGAGCTGGAATGCTACGCCTCGGATATCACCCGTACCTTCCCGGTCAGCGGCCGTTTCAGTTCGGAGCAGAAAGCCCTGTACGAAGTGGTGCTGGGGGCCCAGTACGCGGCAATTGACGCCGTGCGGCCAGGCAATCACTGGAACCATCCTCACGAGGCGGCACTGAAAGTGCTTACCCAGGGGTTGATTGACCTGGGGCTGCTCTCTGGTTCGCTCGATGACGCCATCGCCAGCGAGGCCTACAAGCCCTTCTTTATGCACCGGACCGGTCACTGGCTGGGCCTGGATGTGCACGATGTGGGCGACTATAAGGTGGGTGATGCCTGGCGCGAACTGGAACCGGGCATGGCGTTGACGGTGGAGCCCGGGCTTTACATCGCGCCGGACAATGCCAATGTAGACGCCAAATGGCGAGGCATTGGCATTCGCATTGAAGACGATGTGGTGGTCACCAAGGAAGGTTGCCGGGTTCTCACTGGCGATGTTCCGAAGACCATTGCCGAGATTGAAGCGCTGATGGCGGACTGACACAGTGACAGACACCCGCACCGATACCGATCTGATCATTGCCGGTGGCGGCCTGGCCGGGGCCACTCTGGCGCTGGCGCTGGCGCGCGTGGTGCCGGAGTTACGGGTAACGGTAGTTGAAACCTTTCCACTGTCGCCAGATGCCTTGCCCGAAGACTACCAGCCCAGTTACGACGCACGCTCCACGGCGTTGGCCTGGGGCTCGCGGCTGATCTTCGAAAACCTTGGGCTGTGGCAGGTACTGGCGGAACATGCCACGCCAATCCACCACATCCACGTGTCGGACCGGGGGCGATTTGGCGCAACCCGTTTGCATGCGCAGGATCATGGTCAGGCCGCCCTGGGCTATGTTGCCGATAACCGCTGGATGGGCCTGAGCTTGATGCGGGCGCTGCTGGACACCCCCGTGAGCTGGCAGGCACCGGCGGAAGTCACCGGTATGACGCCGATGCCTGGTGGCGTTCGTGTCGAGATTCGCAAGGGTGACGACCAATACAGTCTGACCGGGCAGTGCCTGGTGGTGGCTGATGGCGGCCGCTCTGGCCTGCGGGAGCAGCTGGGGTTTGTGACCCGCACCGAAGACTACGGTCAGAATGCCCTGATTGCCAACGTCTCCACCAGTGACGCACACGGATTTACCGCTTTTGAACGCTTCACCGAGGCGGGCCCTATGGCCTTGCTGCCCCATGGCTCGCCGGTGACGGCGGAAAACCAGTCCGCCCTGGTGTGGACGCTCACCGACAGTGCGCTGGAGCAGGTACTGGCACTGTCCGATGACCAGCGATGCCAGGCCTTGCAGGAACGCTTTGGCTGGCGCCTGGGGCGCTTTACCCGGATAGGGGAATGTCATCATTACCCGTTGAAACTGACCACGGTGGATGAAGCCGTGCGCCCGGGCGTTGCGTTGGTCGGTAATGCGGCCCACGCGTTGCACCCGGTCGCCGGGCAGGGGTTTAACCTGGCCCTGCGCGGGCTGATGACCCTGGTGGAGCAGTTCCGGCGAGCGGTGGACGAAGGCACGCCGCTGGGTGATCTGTCGATCCTGGGTGAGTATCAGCGCTTGCACCGGCAGGACTGGCAGCAAACCGTGCAGTTTTCGGATTCCCTGATTCGCGTATTCGGGCAATCATTGCCACCTCTGGCGGCCGCCCGGGACGCGGGCCTGGTGGGCCTGGATCTGGTACCCGGCGCCAAGCGCTGGTTTGCCCGCAAAGCCATGGGCACCGGTGGCCGTAAACCCATTGTTTCCCGTGCCGATTGTTCGAAGGAGCCTGCCCGCAATGACCAGTGATTCCGGCAATTCGCAGATGGATATCCTGATTGTGGGTGGCGGCATGATTGGCTCAGCACTGGCCCTGGGGCTGTCCCGCCAGGGCTGGCAGGTCGGGTTGATTGAAGGTGCCACCGCAGCGGAGTTGGTTGCACCGGCGGCCCCGGCAACCGACGTGAACGCCTTTGAGCCCCGCGTCAGCGCAATCTCCCTGGCCAGCCAGCGCCTGCTGGATGAGTTGGGTGCCTGGCGGCGGGTGCAGGACAGTCGCCATTGTGGCTACCGGCAGATGACGGTGTGGGACGGTGACGGCACCGGGCGTATCCATTTTGATGCAGCGGAGCTGCACGCCAGCTCACTGGGCACCATTGTTGAGAACCGGGACATTGTGCGCGCGCTGTTTGAAGAACTCGCTGACAGTGAAGTAACACTGTTTGATGGCTTCCGGGTGAAGGCCTGGCATGGCCGCGACGGTGTTGAGCTGGAAGACGGTCGGCGCCTGAATGCCCACCTTGTGGTCGGAGCCGATGGCGCCATGTCTCGCTTGCGGCAATGGAGTGGCCTGGCGACGCGGGAATGGGATTACGATCAGCAGGCAATTGTATGTACGGTCCGCACCCGCCAATCGCACCGCTACACCGCCTGGCAGCGCTTTTCGCCAACAGGGCCCCTGGCCTTTTTGCCGTTGCTGAATGAAGCCGGCGATGACCATTTCTGCTCAATTGTCTGGTCCCAGGATACGTTGGAAGCAAAACGTCTGATGGCGTTGGACACCGAGGCGTTCAGGCAGGCGCTGGGTGTTGCTATCGAGCAGCAACTGGGTGAGGTGCTGGAGGTCTCCGAGCGTTTTGCCTTCCCGCTGCGCCAGCGACATGCCAAGGACTATGTTACCGACGGCCTGGCACTGGTAGGGGATGCCGCCCACACCATTCACCCGCTGGCAGGCCAGGGTGCCAACCTGGGCTATGGGGATGTGCGGGCCCTGCTGGAAGAGTTGGCTCGGGCAAAAGCCCGCAACCTGGCCCCGGACGATGCCCTGGTGCTGGCCCGCTATCAGCGGCGCCGGAAAGGGGAAAATCTCACTATGATGGCGGCGATGGAAGGTTTCAAGCAGCTGTTTGCCCGGGACGAGCTGCCGGTTCGCTGGTTACGGAATACCGGTATGCGCTGGCTCAACCAGTTGCCCATGCTGAAGAATCGCGTGGCGGCCGAGGCCATGGGTATCACGGAATAAGAGACGGCTTTGCGGGTAGCTCAGCCGCAGGCATCAAACAGCCGGCTGATCAACACTGGCACGGCCGTTTCCACCCGCAGAATGCGGGGCCCCAGATGCACGCCCTGGCATCCGGCCTCTTCCAGTTTGCCCACTTCGTAATCGGTAAAACCACCTTCCGGCCCGATGCACAGGGCTGCCGGCTCGTTCAGGTGAACCGGGCAGGGTGCGGTGGTGCCGGGATGCGCCACCAGTGCGATTTTATTTGCCAGCAGGGCCGGTAGTTCGTCTTCCACAAAGGGTTTGAACAGCTTGCGGATATGCACCTGTGGCATCACCGTATCTTTAGCCTGCTCAAGGCCCAGCGTCAGGTTTTCCTTAAGGTTGTCGTCTGACAGCCACGGAGTTTGCCAGAAGCTTTTTTCCACCTTGTAGCTGTTAATCAGCCAGATATCCTTCACCCCCAAGGACGCGCAGGTCTGCAGCACGCGGCGGAACATCTTTGGCCGTGGCATGGCCAGGATCAGGGTCAGTGGCAGGGGCTGTGGTGGGCGTTGGCTGAGCGTTACTTTCAGCTCCGCTTCGGAGTCTGTCAGGGTCAGAATCTCACCGGTGCCCATGGCGCCGTTGGCCCGGCCGACCGGAATCTGGTGGCCGGTACTGGCTTTGAGTACGGTCCTCAGGTGTTCAAGGCGGCGACCGCGGAGCAGCACCCGGTCTGTGCCGGTGAAGTCTTCGTCGAACAGCAGCGCCAGATTCATGCGGAGTCGGACTCGCCCTCAGAGGCGTCATCGACACGTCGGTATGCCAGGCGCCCGAACAGGATGCCGAATTCGAACAGAATCCACATGGGCACCGCCAGCAGGGTCTGGGAAATAATGTCGGGCGGGGTCAGCAGCATGCCGATGATAAAGCAGGCCACCACCACGTAGGGGCGTTTTGCGGCCAGATCCTGGGGTGTAGTGGCACCTGTGAGGATCAGGAGTACGGTGGCAATGGGAATCTCGAAGGCCACGCCGAAGGCAAAGAACATTTTCAGCACGAAGTTCAGGTAACTGCTGATGTCTGGCAGCTCGACAATGCCCTCGGGCCCGATGGCGGTGAAGAAACCGAACACAAGAGGGAACACCACGTAATAGGCAAACGCTGCGCCGGCGTAAAACAGCAGTACCGAGGTAAACAGCAGGGGAAACGCCAGGCGTTTTTCATGGGCATACAGGCCCGGTGCTACGAAGCTCCAGAGCTGATACAGGATCACCGGGATGGCGGCAAATACCGCCAGCACCAGGGCCAGTTTCAGGGGCGCAAAGAAAGGCGAGGTGATGTCGGTGGCGATCATGGTCTGGCCCACCGGTAAAAGCTCACGCAGTGGTAACGACAGCCAGAGGTAAAGGTCGTTGGCGAACGGGTAGATAAAGGCAAAACACACAATCACGGCCAGCACCATTTTCAGGAGCCGGTTGCGCAATTCGAGCAGGTGCTCGATCAGGGGCATCTCCTGTTGTTCAGGAGGTATCGGGTTACTGCCTGGGTCGCTCATGAACGATTATCCGATGGCCGCTCTGGTGTCGTGCTGCTGGCTTCACCGCTGGCTTCCTGATCGGCGTTGTCGCCTTGCGGAGCGGGTTGCGGAGACTCGGCGGTGGACTGATTGGTGCTTTCCTCGCCGGCAAGCCGGCGGGTTGCCGGTGCGGGCCGCGGTTTGCGGGTCTCGCTGTCTGGCAGGATCATGTGTTCGTATTTCTTGGCTTCATCGAGGGCGCCGCGGACGGTTTTCTCCATGTCGTCCAGGCCGACGTCACCGGCCTTGCGGAGCTCTTCCCGCAGCTCTTCTGCCTTGAGCTGGCGATCCAGTTCCGAGGTGAACTGGCCCACCATGCGCCGCGCGCCGCCAATCCACCGGCCCGCAGCCCGGGCAGCGGTAGGCAGGCGCTCAGGCCCAAGTACAAGCAGCGCGATGATGCCGCAGATCAGCAGCTCAATGAAGCCAATATCGAACATTCAGGTGGTACTCAGCTTTGCTTTTCCCGGGGCTTCTCTTCGGCCGGGGCCTCAGTTTTCTCAGCCTGCTGGCCTTCCAGCGTGCTCTGATCAGCGGATTTTTCTTCTTCGTCGCTCATGGATTTCTTAAAGCCACGAATCGCGCCGCCCAGATCACTGCCGATGTTGCGCAGTTTCTTGGTTCCGAACAACAGGATGACGATGCCGAGTACGATTAAAAGTTGCCAGATGCTGATACCCATGAGGGTTCCTCGTTCAATTGTTGCTGTTCCATGACATTGTACGCCAACGGCGACCGTTCCCGGAAATCCCCGTTAGGGGTACCTCTTTTACGAGTTCCGCGACGCTTTCTCTTCAAGGCCTGACAGGTCGAAACGACTGGCCAGTTCATCAATCACATCTTTTGGTCCGAGCCCAAGCCGGGAGAGCATCACCATGCTGTGGAACCACAGATCGGCCGTTTCGTACACCACATCCCGGGTGTCCCCGGAGTGTTCAGCGTCTTTGGCGGCCAGCAGTGTTTCGGTGCACTCTTCGCCCACCTTCTCCAGAATCTTGTTCAGCCCCTTGGCGTGCAGGCTGGCCACGTAGGAGGTTTCCGGGTCGGCTTCCTTTCGGGCTTCCAGGACCTGGGCCAGGCGTTCCAGTACATCACTCACGGTGTCTGCTCCTCAATCACTGCCGTAGATGGCGTTCGGGTCTTTCAGCACCGGCTCGGCGCTGACCCATTGGCCGTCTTTCAGGGTCCGGTAAAAACAGCTTCGCCGACCAGTATGGCAGGCAATACCGCCTTTTTGTTCCACTTTCAGCAAAATGACGTCGGCATCGCAGTCGAGCCGGATATCCCGAAGTACCTGCTGGTGCCCGGAGCTTTCGCCCTTACGCCAGAGTTTGCCCCGGGATCGGGACCAGTACACTGCCTGGCCTTCCTCAACGGTCAGCTTCAGCGACTCGGCATTCATCCACGCCATCATCAGGATATCGCCGTTGTCGGCATCCTGAGCGATGGCCGGTACCAGACCGTCTTCTGTCCAGCGAATCTCATTGAGCCAGTCAGGCTGTACGACGTTAGCGGGGGAATCTTGCATTTTTGTGAATCCTGATAAATCCAATCGTTTAACGGCTACCCCGGAGCATGACCGCGCCGGCAAGGGCGAGCAAGGCCCAGCTCCAAAGTGGCGCATTGGCCACCAGCTGCGTGGCCTGCTCCTGAGTGCCCGCCAGGGCTGCGGCGGCGAGTACGGCGGCAATGAATCCCCGGCGCCACCGGCGGTCGCTGCGCTGTTGCTGCTCTTTCATTAACTCAAGCGTAGCGCGATTCTGTTCTTCCGTTGGGCCGCTGCTTCGAAGCTGCAATAGTGCATCATGAACCAGTTGTGGCATCTCCGGCGACTGTTCAAGCCAGGCCGGCAGGTGCGTTTGCAGCGATTTGATCAACCCGGCGGGGCCGATGCGCTGGCGCATCCACTTCTCCAGGAACGGCTGGGCGGTGCTCCACAGGTCCAGGTCCGGGTACAGCTGGCGGCCCAGGCCCTCGACGTTCAGCAGGGTTTTCTGCAGCAGTACCAGCTGCGGCTGCACTTCCATATTGAAACGGCGGGCGGTCTGGAACAACCGCAGAAGGAAGTGGCCGAAGGAGATGTCTTTCAGTGGCCGCTCGAAGATGGGCTCGCACACGGTACGGATGGCCGCCTCGAATTCATTCACCCGGGTGTCCGGCGGCACCCAGCCGGACTGTATGTGCAGCTGGGCCACCTGGCGGTAATCCCGGCGGAAGAACGCGAGCAGGTTCCGGGCCAGATAGCTCTGGTCATCTGGCGCCAGGGTGCCCACAATGCCGAAATCGATGGCGATGTATTTCGGGTCGGCCGGGTTGGAGGCGTCGACAAAGATGTTGCCCGGGTGCATGTCGGCGTGGAAGAAGCTGTCCCGGAACACCTGGGTGAAGAAGATCTCCACGCCTTTTTCGGCCAGCACTTTCATATTGACGCCGGCCGCTTTCAGGCTGTCTACGTCGGCAATGGGGATGCCGTGAATGCGCTCCATCACCAGCACGGATTTGCGGGTGTAGTCCCAGTCGATGAACGGGATGTAGATCAGCGGTGAGTTGTCGAAGTTGCGGCGCAACTGGCTGGCATTGGCGGCTTCGCGCTGCAGGTCCAGCTCATCGTGGATGGTGGCGTCGTAATCGGCCACCACGTCCACCGGGTGCAGGCGTTTGCCTTCAGACCAGTATTTTTCCAGCAGGCCGGCCATCAGGTACATCAGGCCAAGGTCCTGGCGGATCACCTTGTCGATACCCGGCCGCAGCACCTTGACCACCACTCTCTGGCCATTGGGCAGGGTGGCGGCGTGTACCTGGGCCACGGAGGCCGAGGCCATCGGGTCCGGGCTGAACTCGGCGAACAGCTCCGATACCGGTGCACCGAGGGATTTCTCGATAATGCCCCGGGCCTGGTCGCTGGGGAACGGCGGCACCCGATCCTGCAGTTGTTTCAGGGATTCGGCCATGTCGTCGGGCAGCAGGTCCCGCCGGGTGGAGAGAATCTGGCCAAATTTGACGAACACCGGGCCGAGTTCTTCCAGCGCCAGTCGCAGCCGGTCGCCCCGGCTCAGTTTCGGCTGGGGGAACAGGTGCCAGGGCGCCAGCAGGAAGAAGATCTTCAGCGGCGTGGGCAGTTCCGCCAGGGGCAGAAACGTGTCCAGCCGGTAGCGGCAGAATACCCAGGCAATTCGGAACAGGCGTTGCAGGCGGGTCACAAAGTCTCCGTATCGTTGTCGCTACCGGAACTCTCCAGCTGTGTCAGCCGGGCTTCCAGGCGTTCAGTACGCAGGTTGAGCTGGTCAATGTCCTGGAAGGTGGCCTCCAGCTCTCTGCGGCCGGGCAGGGCCCGGCTCTCTTCGTGCAGGTACTCTTCCAGATTGGCGTTCATGGCATTCGCAGCATGCCGGCTCCACTGCACGGCACTGCGGATGCGCTTGCCCAGAAAATGTGCCGGAAGGTCGCCAAGATGTCGGGCCATGGCTGCTTCCCAGTCCGGTTCCAGCTGGTTCAGGGCACGTTGCAGTTGGTGGGCCAGGGCGGTATTGCCCTGCACGCCCAGCCGATTGTCCGCAAACACCTGATCATCGCCGAGGGCGAGGGCAACAAAGGCCATGGGGCGGCCGGTAATGACCAACTCGGGGGCATCGGCGGGCTGACTGCGCACCTGAACCCGTTCGCCCACACGCTCCAGGGTCCAGGTCAACGGGACCGGTGCGCTGATGTTGAATTGTGCCGGCCCGGTCAGGGCGTCCAGCAAGGCCTGCCGGCCCGCTGTGTCCAGCTCCAATGCCCGGTTCAGCGCGATCTCCACAATGGCGCTGGCAGCGGACAAAAGGGTCGGGCCGGGGAACATCAGGGTTTGATTCCTACGTGCAGGGCGACAATGCCGCCGGTCATGTTGTAGTACTTGCAGTTCACCAGACCGGCCTGTTCCATCATACCTTTCAGGGTGTCCTGGTCCGGGTGCATGCGGATGGACTCGGCCAGGTACTTGTAGCTTTCACTGTCGCCGGCAATCAGCTGGCCCATCAACGGCAGGGCGGTAAAGGAATAGGTGTCGTAGGCCTTGCTCAGCAGCGGATTGGTGGGCTTGGAGAATTCCAGAACCATCAGTTTGCCACCGGGCTTCAGTACCCGGGCCATGTCCCGCAGGGCTTGATCCTTGTCGGTGACGTTGCGCAGGCCAAAGGCGATGGACACGGCCTGAAAGCTGTTGTCCGGGAACGGCAGGTGCTCGGCATCGGCCTGCACATACTCGATGTTGCCCGCGTAGCCCCGGTCTGTCAGCCGGCTGCGGCCCACCTGCAGCATGGAGGCATTGATGTCGGCCAGCACCACCTTGCCGGTGGGGCCGACCAGGTCAGAAAATTTCATGGTCAGATCGCCGGTGCCACCGGCAATATCCAGTACCTGATGGCCCTGGCGAACACCGCTGAGCTCAATGGTGAAGCGCTTCCACAGCCGGTGAATGCCCATCGACATCAAATCGTTCATGAGGTCGTATTTGCCGGCCACGCTGTGGAAAACCTCGGCCACCTGGCTGGCTTTCTGGCTCTTGGGTACATTGCGGAACCCGAAGTGGGTTACGTCGTCCTGGCCGTTGCCGGGGGTGCCCGGTGTTTGCTGCTCGCTCATGGGTGTTGGTCCTGTCAGAATCTCAGGTTGGTATTCTAACCTTTGAGGGGTTGGCTACAAGTTTATTGCCGACTTACACTGTAAATCTGTCTCCAAACAACCGAGAAAACTGATCCATGTCTGTCATTGATATTCATCGCGCCCACTCCCTGGACAAAGCCCACGCCCGTGAAGCGGCGGAAACCCTGGCCAAGGACCTGTCGAAGCAGTTCGATGTCAATTACCAGTGGGAGGGCGACCTGCTCACGTTCAAGCGCAGTGGGGTGAAAGGCCACCTGGACCTCTCTGACAGTGATCTGCACATCCGCCTGGAACTGGGGCTGATGCTGCGCCCGTTCAAATCCCGTATCGAACAGGAAATTCACTCGCAACTGGACCAGATTCTCACGGCCTGAGCCTGGTTAAAGGTTGCCCGGTACCGAGAAGGGTTCCGGGTGGCCGGCCAGAATGTTCTCCATCACCTGTCTTTCCCGACCGATCAGCCGTTCAATCAGCACGTCGACATCCTCCATCTTCCGGAATGCGCTGTAGCCCCGGTGCAGGAAACTGTGCAGATCGCCCAGCTCGGCCATTTCCGCCGGCCCCCGGCTCATCGACAGCAGCCAGCCCAGGGTGCGGTTGCGCACGTAGCGGTCCAACTGCTGGCCAGTGTCGGCCACCAGTTCCAGTTGCCGGCTGCGGATGCTCAACTGGCCGCTGGCCCGATAAGCGTCGCAATAGTCGCTGGTGGTGATTGAGGCGGTACTCAGGTTGTGTCGGTCAAACCATTGTGCCAGCTCCAGATCCAGGCTCTGGGTGACCAGATTCAGTTCAACCAGCCCGGCAAAGGTGCCCAAGAGGTGGTCTGGTAGCCACTTCACCATCTTCGGGAAGACCCGGTCGATGTTATCGTCCCGTTGGGTCATGCCGGCAGGGGCGTAAAGGTCTGTCAGCAAGAATTCCAGGCCGGTGTGGTAGCCGGGGTTCTGGTAAAGGTCCTGGTGCGTGGCTTTTAGCCGTTCCGCTTGCCAGTCGGCGATGCGGCGGGTGTCTTCCAGCAAGGGGTGGGTTGACTTGAGCTGGCGAAAGTCGTGGTATTCCAGTAGCAGGCGTTTAAGCCGGTGGGCGTTTTCTGAATTCACGTCCGTTGTGACCAGGCGCTCACGATACATGCAGGGGCTCCAATAAAACCGGCGACAAGAGGCATGGCCTCAGAAAAAGGCGCTCAGTTTAGCGAAGCGGAAACCGGGCTGCACCTGTTCAGGTTCAGCCCTCGGCGGCAACAGGCAGAGTTTCCAGACCGGGCACCCATTCCTTGCTGTCCAGCGTGATGAAGTGGCTGGGGGCTTCGGTTTCGATGATGCGCATGTTGGTCGGGCTGGTACGGGCACTGGCCAGCATGGCATTGCGATCCAGGATGCGATCCGTCGCAGGTATCAGGAACGTGCCATGGCGCACATGCTGGTACACCGAGGTGTCTGTGCGGACCATCCACTCCATGATATTTTCAATGTTGCGTACGATGGTCAGATGATCCTTGGTGGCATAGAACAATTTGTTCAGCAGCTGCCGTTTTCTCGGGTTCATCTTGCCAAAGAATGTCTGGCCATAGGCGGATTGCGGCGCGCTGTTGATCAGACGGATCAGCCAGGGCCACATGCCGTGGCTGACCGGCTCCAGCAGGGTGGTCACCAGGGCGTGCAGTTTGCCCTGGGGCAGCACTGGCGCTTCCAGCACAATTTCGACATCTTCGTACAGCTCTGGCCACTGCTTGATGGCTTCAAGAATCACCGCACCACCCCTGGAGTGGCCGTGGATCCGGATATTGCGGGTGCTGGGCAGGTTTTGCAGTGCCTGATTCAGAACACAGGCATCATACTCAATGGTACCTTCCAGATGCTTGATGGGCACTTCCCAGCCCGGGTTCTCCGGCGTGACACCGTTTACCGGAATATGGTAGTTGCTGCAGGTGAGAAGAATCAGTTCGGTGGTCGGGCCGTCATAGGCCTGGGTGAAGTAACAGTGATTTTCCAGAAAGCCGTGGACGCCGATGACGGTATGTTCCGCAGCGCCGCTATGATTCCGCACCGATACGGCGCCTTTACCAACACGGTAAACCCGGCCTGAGAACATCTCTGAATAGGCGCTCTCGATAGGCTTGATCAGTTTGCGAACATGACTGGCTTTCATGATTCATCTCCCCCGGCATTGCAATGGACTGTTATTGGTTTTGGTTGTGCCGGTCTCTCATTTGTACCGCGTCTGGCTGGGCGAGTTAGTGGCACTACCGCCGGGATTTCCGGAGATCTGTAGCCAATCGCGCAGCATCGTGGTCCTTCTCTATAACCATTGCATCATTACATATAACCAGTATAGAGCCGAAGGGTTACTTGCAGGTAATTTTTTGTAACGCTGTGGGCGATGCACGGTGATGGAGCCCCGTAAAGGACTCTGGCACAATGCGGGATTGGCTTTTTACTTATCGGGCACGTTATTCATCGGGGACTATCAGGTTTGAACCAGGAGCAATCGCATCTCATGCTGCCTTCGGATTCGGCCTGGCTGGCTTTGGAACGGCCGGAAAACCCCATGACCATTACCATTATGCTCCGGGTTGACGGCTTGACGGCCGGCCGGTTCCGGGAATTTCTGGAGGTGTACTGGACCGCCTGGGAGCGTTTTCTCTGCCGCCCGGTCTGGAAGGCGCCGGCCTGGTACTGGCAGAAAGACCCCACTTTTTCCGTTTCCCATCACCTTGATGTGGTGATAGACCGGTTTGATCAGCATCAGTTGCAGGACTGGGTGTCGGCGCGGCTGAACGAGCCGCTGCCGCGGTATCGCCCGGGCTGGAAGTTCTGGCTGGCGCCCAACGCCCAGGGTGGTGCGGCCTTGCTGCTGCGCCTGCATCATTGTTACGCTGACGGGCTGTCCCTGCTGGGCATTTTCTCAACACTATGCCCGCCGTCGCCCCGGCAGTACCCGGCCATCTATGGCGCTGCCGAGTTGCCGCAGCTGGAACGGTGGACAACCTACGCCAGGCAATGGTTGGGAAATATGGCTGCCCAGGCAGGCCAGGTTTCCGGCGCGATACCGGATGATGACCCCACCAAAGGGGCGGGGCACGCCGGGCGGGCACTGGAGGCCAGTGCCCGGGTGGTGCATGAGCTCAGCGAGTTTCTGGCGGAACCGGCCGATACGCCCTCTGAGTTGCGGCGGCCATTGCTGGGCCGGCGTAGCTGTCGGTGGTCTGAACCGTTGGCGCTTGACCGTTTTCGTGCAGTCGCATCGGCCACTCATACTACGATCAACGATGTGTTACTGGCCTGTGTGGCGGCTGCTGTGCGCCCACGGCTGGGGATGTCACCAGAACAGTTGGACGATGCGGTCATGCATGCGGCCGTGCCCGTGGATATCCGGTCCCGGATGCCGGAGGGGGTTCGGCCGGAGGACGGAGAGCCCGGCAACTGCTTTGGCACGGTGTTCGTGCCCATGCCGGTGGATGGAGCCAGTGCCCTGGAGCGGCTGTTCCGCATCAAGCATGAAACCCGCAAGCTCAAGAAGAGCTGGCAGCCGGGGATCGCCTGGGGGCTGACGGCCAGCGCCGCGCTGTTGCCGGAGGTGGGGCGCAAACCACTGGCTGACCTGTTTTTCCGCAAAGCCTCTGCGGTGGTGTCCAATGTACCTGGCACGCCGGAGACCCGTTACCTGGCCGGTTGTGCCATCACCGAACAGATGTTCTGGGTGCCCCAGGCCGGCGATATCGGGTTGGGTGTGAGTATCGTCAGCTACGCCGGTCAGGTGCAGTTTGGTGTGGTGGCAGACGAGGCCGTGCTGGCCAACCCCCATGAGTTTCTTGATGACTGCTTGTCTGAACTGGACCAGTTCCCGGGTGGTCTTCCCACGTAGTCGTACTTCCAAAGTTTCGTTCCAAATGCCTCCCAAATGAGCAGAAAACCTGCTCGCTGGAAGCATTTCCCCCTGTTGTTGCATCACCGACCATGGAAATCAGGCGTCAGACCTCGCCTGGAGCGATCGGATAACCGGTCCTCTTATCCCAGATTTCCAAAAAACAACCGGGGGATGTATGAAAAACAACAACTTCAGAAAGTCAGGGTTGGCCATTGCCATGATGGCGGCCATGGGAGCCAGTGCCGGAGCCAATGCAGCCATTGAACTGTACAACGAGGACGGCACCAGCTTTTCGGTGGATGGCTACTTCAATGCGTTTTACGTGAACCGTGATGACAAAGTTGCTGACGTGCGCAATTCCGACGTCAAGATGGGTTTTTTGCCGAACACCATCGGCTTCAATTTCAGTAAGGAGATGGGCGACCTGACACTGGGTGGCCGTTCATCGTTCTGGAGCACGATCAACGACAGCCTGCAGTCGCCGACCGACACCGCAATCGATGTGCGTCAACTGTATGCAACCGTGGATGGCGCTTTTGGTCAGGTCCTGATTGGTAAAGATTTCGGCCTGTACGCCCGTTCCAATATTTTCCTGGATGAGATCCTGATGGGTTTTGGTTCTCCGGGTGCAGCCACAGGCGTGTCTTTCGGCAATATCCGCACTGGCTACCCTTACCCAAATCCGTCAGCCCAGATCACCTATCGCACACCGGACATGGGCGGCCTGAACGTTGCAGCGGGTATTTTTGAGCCTGCCAACACCACGCCGGGCGCCCAGTCTGAGCAGTCTGCCCCGCGTTTTGAGGCGGAAGTCACCTACAGCGCTGACCTGAACGGCGTGGCCTTGACGGGTTGGGTGAACGGTCGTCATCAGAGCTCCGAAAACGCCACTACCAAGATCGACAGTCGGGGCGTTGGCTATGGTGTGAAAGCGGCTGTGGCCGGTCTGTCCCTGACGGCTTCAGGCTTCACTTCCAAAGGCGATGTGCCGGTTCTGATTACGGATGGGGCTCTGGCCTCTGAAGAAGACGCCGATGGCTACCTGGTTCAGGCTTCCTACACCCTGGGGGCGAACCGCTTTGTGCTGTCTTACGGTGAAACCGATTCCGATCAGGGTAATTTCGAGACCGAGAATACGTCTGTAGCCGTGTTCCACGACGTTAACAGTAACTTCAAGCTGGTGGCCGAATACAACATGTTCGAGCAGGAGACCAAGTCTACCGGTGTCAAAGCCGCAGATGCCAACACTCTGGCCCTGGGTGCCGTTGTAATGTTCTGAGGAGTTTTGCTCCTGTCTATGGCCTTGCAGGTAGCCGGCAGGACGCCGGTGCGCCTGCGATGGCCGTCTCAGACTAAAGTGCCGGTTTGCTCTTGCCAAAACCTGGCTGCGTCACCGGACATTGATTCAAGGGGGATATAATCAATGGCTTACGGAAGATTTGGCGCGCCGACAAAGTGCACTGAAGTCGCATTGGCTGGTGGTTCAGGAGGCGTAGAATCGGTATCAGATTCCCGTATTCCGAGCAGGCAACCGATGAAGCCAGTCAGTCAGTTACCCGCAGTGCGAGTCGCCAGTTCCAGCGTCCGCGAGCCCGAGCTGGCCGCCGCAGAGCTTGCCAGGCAGCTTGTGCACGACAACCTGGGTTGCGTACTGTTCTTCTGCTCTGTTGAGTATGACCTGCAGAAACTGGGTCCCGCTCTGCAAAAAGCCTTCTCTGGTGTGCGTGTCTACGGTTGCACCTCGGCCGGTGAGATTACCGAGCAGGGATACGACCGGGGCTGCATCAGCGCCATCGGGTTTGATGCCCGTTACTTCGCCATCGATTGTGCTTTGATTCGGCAGCTGGATCGATTCACCCTTCAGGACGCCCAGGGCGTCATTGACCAGATGCTGACCACCTGCCGGGATGCCAGCCTGGCGCCGGTCAAGGGCAATACCTTTGCCATTACCTTGCTGGATGGTCTTTCCAGCCGGGAAGAACTGGTACTGGCGACTCTCAATGCGGCTTTAGGCACAATCCCTCAGTTTGGTGGATCTGCGGGGGACGACGAGCGCCTGGCAGATACCCACGTTTATTACGATGGTGAATTTCACTGCGGGGCGGCCACGGTCATGCTGGTCAATACCCCGCTGGATTTCCGGGTGTTCTCGACCCACCACATGGAACCGCTGAATGAAAAACTGGTGGTTACCCGGGCCTGTCCGCAAAGCCGGACTGTATACGAGTTGAACGCGGAGCCGGCAGCTGAGGTCTATGCCCGGGCGGTGGGCGTATCGCTGGATGAACTGGACCGCAAGGTGTTTGCCCTGCGGCCCCTGGGCGTTCGAGTAGGAGGGAACTATTTCGTTCGCTCTATCCAGAGAGTCAATCCTGATCGCAGTCTCACGTTCTATTGCGCAGTGGAGACTGGCATTGTCATGACCGCCATGGCGCCGGGTTCGCTCCTGGACAGTGTACGAACCCAGATTGAAGCCTCCGAGCGGGTGGTCGGCACACCGCTGGTAACACTGGGGTGTGACTGTTTTTTACGCCGGCTCGAAGCCGAGCTGACCGGGCAAAGTGACGCGGTTTCCGAATTCCTCAAAGCGCACCGTGTGGTGGGGTTCAACACCTACGGGGAGCAGTTCAACGGTATGCACATTACTCAGACCTTTACGGGGGTGGTCATTGGCCAGCCTGAGTTCAGTACCTGATATCCCCGAATCTTCCGGCGAGTCTGACAAGGACCAACGCATTGCGGAACTGGAAGCTGAAAACCGGCGCCTGCGTGATATCCGGGACGCGTTGATTGTTCGGGTGGAGTCTGGCTCTGCCCACAAGCCGGAGCCCTACGCGGCGTTCGAGCACTCGGTGATACTGGCCGAGCAGGTCCGTGAGCGCACGGAAGCCCTGAACCTGACCATGGAAGAACTCAAGGCCAGTAACAAAGCCCTGATGCGTGCCCGGGAAGAGGCGGAGACCTCGCGCCAGCGCCTGAACGATGCTATTGAAAGCATTGCTGATGGATTCGTATTGTTCGACCACAACCACTGCCTGATTCAGACCAACAGCCGTTTCCGGAGTTACTGGCGCCATGCCGGTGTGCCGGTGCCGGCAGCGGGCACCCCGATAGACAAGGTGAAATCGAAAGCGCTGAGCTCCGGGCTGGTCGTCGAGGAGCACAGTCACGAGGATGCCGAGGGCACGGTGTTCCTGCTGTCCAACGGCCGCTGGGTGCAGATGACCGAAAGGCCCACGCGGGAAGGCGGGCTTGTGGTGCTGTATTCCGACATCACTGACGTCAAGAACAGCGAAATGGCGCGCCGTATCAAGGCGCTGGAAGAAAGCGAGCGTTGGATTCGCGTGGTGACAGACCATGTGCCGGCATTAATTGCATACGTGGGCGCTGATCTGACCGTGCAGTTCTGCAACAAGGTTTACCAGGCCTGGTATGGCCAGCCCGGGCAGTCGCCCCTGGGTATGCGCCTGGACGAGGTGCACGAGCCTGAATTTTACCAGCGGCTGCTACCCCAGATTCTGGAGGTCATGGACGGCCACAGCGTGACATTCGAGTTTGACGAAACCGGTGTTCGGGGTGAGCAGCGGTACATGCTCAGATCGTATGTGCCCAACGTTGATGACAATGGCGAAGTGGTCGGCTTCTTCGTGCTGATTCGTGATATTACCGATCGCCGAAAAACCGCGCTAGCGTTGGAGCAGGCCTATGACAACCTGGAGAAGCGGGTACGGGAGCGCACAGCGGCACTGACCGGCCTCAACGCCCAGCTTCGTCAGGAGATCTCCGAGCGTGCAGCGGTTGAGGCGCGCCTCAGGGAGGCCAAACTGGAGGCTGAGCGGGCCAATCTGTCGAAAACCAAGTTTCTGGCCGCCGTCAGTCACGATCTGCTGCAACCGCTGAACGCCGCCCGTCTTTTTACCAGTGCGTTGCAGGAGCAGAGCTTCGGCCCCAGGGCCGAGGGCCTGGTGCGCTCGGTCAGCACCTCGCTGGACGACGTAGAGAACCTGCTGGGCACGCTGGTGGACATTTCCAAGCTGGACGCCGGGGTGATCAAACCGGACGTGACCGCCTTTGATCTGCGGGATCTGCTCAACAACATCGCCCGGGAATTCCGACAGATGGCTTTGGCAGAGGGGCTGCGGCTGGATTTCGTGCCGTCTTCGGCGGTGGTGCAGTCTGACTCCCAGCTGTTGGCCAGAATCCTGAGAAACTTCCTGACCAACGCGATCCGTTATACCGGTCAGGGGCGCATCCTGCTCGGTGTTCGCCGCCGGCATGATCACGTGTTGCTGCAGGTTTGGGACACCGGCCCGGGTATTCCCGAAGACAAGCTGACCGAGATCTTCCAGGAATTCAAACGTATTCGCCCGAGTGGCTCTCAGGCCGACAAGGGGCTTGGCCTGGGGCTGGCGATCGTCGACAAGATATCCCGCATGCTTGGGCATGAAGTATCTGTGGCGTCGACTGAGGGCAAAGGCTCGGTGTTCAGCGTGCGGGTGCCTCTGGGGCAGTTGCAGCCCTCGCCGGCGGCGACCACGGACATCCAGAAGGTTGAAGTGGATCACGGCATGTCCGGCGCCAGGGTGTGGGTAATCGACAACGATCTGGCCATCTGTGAGGGGATGAAAACCCTGCTGGAGGGTTGGGATTGCAGGGTGGTGACCGCTGTCTCTCTGCCTGATCTGGACGCCAAAGTGGATATCGCCAGCGCACCGGTGGACCTGATCCTGGCGGATTACCATCTGGATAACGATGAGAACGGTGTGGATGCGGTTGCCCAGATCAATGGCCGGCGCAGTCAGCCGGCGCCGGTATTGATGATCACGGCCAATTACACCAACGAGCTGAAACAGCACATCCGCGAGCTGGGGTATTTGCTGATGAACAAGCCGGTCAAGCCGCTGAAATTACGCAGTGTGCTTTATCACGTTTTCAGCAAACTGCAGAACCAGGTGTGACTGTGATCTGATCAACGTTTCAGGTAATGACTGAAATCGACATCACCGGCGGAGAGTATCGCCTGGACGCGGTTGTGAACTGCTAGCTTGCGCAGTATTGCAGATACGTGGGCTTTCACTGTGGTTTCGGCAATGTTCAGGTTGTAGGCAATCTGCTTGTTTGACTCGCCCTTGGCCATGCGCTCTAAAACCAGTAGCTGGCGACGGGTGAGAGAGTTGAGCATTTCCGGTGAAATCGCGTTTTCATCGTTTCTGTGTTTGCGAGAGTGGTTTTCTTTGCTGGTACGAATGATATCTGAGGGGAGGTAGACATTGCCGTTCAAAATCTGTTGAATTGCCCCTGTCATTTCTGACCGTGGGGATGATTTGGTAATGAATCCGATGGCGCCATAGGTTATCGCCTGCAAGACAACTTGCTTGTCCTCTTCCGCCGACACAATCACCACAGGAAGGCTCGGAGCTTCATTGCGAAGTGTAATCAGTCCATTTAGACCGTGCATTCCCGGCATATTGAGATCAAGCAATATCAGATCAAGATCATCGGTGTTCTTTGCGATCTCTAATGCATTGTCGAGGTTTTCAGTTTCGATTATCTCGGTATTTTCAAACCCTGAAGCAATGACGTTGCTGATTGCCTCCCGGAATAAAGGGTGATCATCGGCTATGAGAATCTTGTAGGCCGGTTCCATGGGGTTTATCACCTGATTTTGTTGATCTTCAGAACGCTTATTATGAACATGATAGCTCTTATCAGCGGAGCGTGTCTGAGCGAATGGCATCGTCATGTGGTCTCCCGGGGTGGCTTTGCCGCCAGTTATTGTTGTTCAACATTCATTACACGACACCCTCGGGCAGCAATAAATGAGACCATGGGATTGAAACGGGTAATACCAAAGTACTGGTTTTGCCGCCGTGACGTTTAAAGAACTTTGGTTCGCTGTGGAGAGAAACCGCGAACGGCAAAAAGTGCCAGTAATGCCGTGCTTGCGATGGCGAAGCCCAGTGACTGGGGATGCCAGGACAGCGTCAGGGCATGGCGGATAGATTCAGTAACGTGAGTAAAAGGGTTTGCCATTGCCAGGCCATAGAGCAATCCGCTTTGACCTTGAAAATTCTCGGCAGGGTAAAGGGCTGAGGACAAAAAGAACACCGGGAAAATGACGAAGTTCATGACACCGGCAAAGCTCTCCAGCTGCTTGATCCAAGTTGCGATCAGTAGACCGAGTGAGCCCAGCATCAATGCGGCCATCAGAAAAACGGGCAGAACAAAAAGCAAGGGTATCAGCCCGATGTCGACCACTCCGGTCATCCAGGCGATCGCGAGAAAGGCGCTCGCCTGGATGACTGATAGTGTCCCCATGGCCAATAATTTAGACGATAGCAGAAACCAGCGGGGCAATGGGCTGACCAGCATTACTCTCATACTGCCAACTTCCCGATCATAAACGATGGACAGAGCGCTCTGCATGCTGTTGAAGAGGATGGCCATGGCACAGAGGCCGGGTACGAGATAGCTTTGATAGCTGGTCGTCTGGCTGGAGCCCGTCAGGTTGTATTCGCGGTCCGAGAGGCCGAGGCCGATGGCAAAGATAAACAGCCAAAGTAAGGGGCGAATCAGCGCTGTGGCAAAACGGTTTCGTTGTTGCCAGAAGCGCTGCCATTCCCGGATCTGAATGCCCAGATAAGCGTGCCAAAAGAAGCGGACTTTCATTAGGGTTGAGCCTTGCCAAGAGTTTGAACTAGCTCTCCAAGATCGGCGGAATCAGTTTGATGGCACAGAGTCTCGGCAATGCCCTGCATTTTTAGCCGACCTTCGTGAAGGAGCAGTACGTTATCCTTTGGCCAAATTTCGTCAACCAGGTGGGTGGCCCATAGCACAGTCAGGCCTTCATCGCGGCAGAGCTGGTGAATATGGCAAATGAGTCCATGTCGGGTATCCAGGTCCAGACCAGTAGTTGGTTCATCGAGAATCAGAAGGCTGGGGCTGTGCAAAAGCGCGCGCGCTAGCTCCACACGGCGCTGATGCCCGCCGTTTAGTGCCCGGACACGAGTCCCGGCGCGCCCTTCCAGACCAAAGCGAGCCATTTCGCGGTCTATCGCCTGGCGCCGGTCCTTTCGGTTCATTCCCTGGAGTGCGCCGTGGTATTCGAGGTTCTGCAATACCGTCAGATCAGGGTCAAGAGCGCTTTGCTGAAAAACAACGCCAAGCGATTTCATCGCCTCCGTCGCATGGCGATCTAGCAGGTGCCGTCCCAGTCTGATCTGCCCTTGCTGTAGTGCCAACAGGCGGGTAATCAAGCCGAACAGGGTCGTCTTTCCGGAGCCATTCGGCCCCAGAAGCCCGTGAAATTGCCTTGATTTAAGCCGAAAGCTGAGGTTTTTCAGGGCTTCACGGCTTCCGTAACGGAAGCTCACCTCGGTTGCCTGCAGTTCCATAGTCGCCAGATCCTGTCTTGCATCGGTCCAGCATAGGGCATGGCGTTTGGCACCGGAATATTCGGAAAGTAGCAAAGAGTTGGTACTAAAGAACCATTTTCGGCCCAAGATGGGGGGATAGGATAAAAAAGGGAGACTGTGAAACTCGACGATTGTCCTTGGAGGCAACGATGCGGATATTGCTGGCGGAAGGTCAGAGCATTACGAGAGAGGGGGTCGCCTGCCTGCTGCGAACCATGATGCCCGGTGTCATTGTTGACCAGGCAGATTCCGGCGCCGGGGCGCTGTCCCGGTACGCCGAGCAGACGCCCGATATTGTTGTCACCGAGCTCCTGCTTCCGGATTTTTCGGGTCTGGAACTTTGCAAGAGACTGAAAGCGCGCTGGCGTCGCAGTGCCGTTCTGTTTGCGTCGGTGATAGATGACCCTGCCCTGGTTCGCCAGGCTCTGGATGCCGGGGCTCTGGGGTATGTGTCACGGAATTGTCGACCGTCCGAGCTCATAGCCGCTGTGCGTGGGGTAGCTGACCACCAGCTTTACCTTGAGCATGCGCTTGCCACGCGTCTGGCATTTGCCACTCAGGGCATTGAGGATTCGCGTCTGGGTGATATCACTCAGAGAGAGCTGGAGATAATGATCCTCACGGCTCGTGGTTACTCAACCCGGGAGGTTGCTCAGTGCCTCAACATCAGTACCAAAACGGTGGCGAATCATCTGGCGGTTCTGAAAGGCAAGCTGGGCATCAATTCGTCGATCGAACTGTTGCACCTGGCCGCGGATGCGGGGCTTGTGAATTATGGGAAGGTCGGGAAGCTTTCAGAATCGGCCTCCCACCTTTCCTGATTTTATAAGCTGGCCTGATTCTGCAACTTGCCTCACCAGTCAAACGGGCAACCATCGCAACCTTCCATGAAAGTGCCTTCAAACGTTGCGAAATGAATCCGGGTACCGTTCATGTTGGCATTCGCCAGGTTCGCGTGTCCCAATTTTGCCTCCTGAAGATTGGCACCAAACAGATTGGATCCTGCGAGATTTGCCTTCGGCATCCAGGAAATCTCGAAGCTGGCAAAGTTGAGATTACAATCAACCATGGTGGCACCTGAGAACCTCGAAAAATCGAAATTGGCTCCGGTCATATCGGTCCCTGTGAAATCGGCGCCCTGCGCGAACAGGTATTCTGCCTGCGCACCCTGAAAGTTGGCGTTTCTGATTTTTGCGCCGCGAACGTCGGCCCGGTACAGGTTTACCCGGTGGGCGATCACCTCATCCAGTTGCGCACCGCTCAAGTCGGCTCCCCGCAGGTTGGCGTGGCTCAGGTTTGCCCCGGTCAGGTTGGCGCCCTCAAAGTTGGCCTGCTTCAGGTCCATGTTCGAGAGATTGGCACCGCTCAGATCTGCGCCTCGGCAGTCGGTTTTGGGTTGCAGCTTGCAGCCATTGATCTCGGGAATCTTCAGGTCGGCCATGTAGTCGTCGGCAAGTGCCGGCGTGATAAACGCAGTCAGCGCGATTGCTACCAGTGTTTTCATCATTGTTCTCCCGGGTACAACATTCACAGTGTTGAAAATGCCAGGCTGTTCAAGCCTGGCATTTATCCACGAACCATCTCGTGGCCTTGCGGTTTGCTTAGTTGGACGCAGTCGCCCAGGACGGGATCTTGAACACCCAGAAGGAACCGCCTTGCGAAATCGGCTTGGTCAGCTCAGCCATGTCGCCACCCCAGAGAGGAACAGCGCCACCGTAGCCTGAAGCAATACCGATATACTGCTCGCCATCCATCTCCCAGGTGACCGGAGAGGAGATGATTCCGGAGCCGGTCTGGAACTTCCAGAGCTCTTCGCCGGTTTCGGCGTCAAACGCCTTGAAGAAGCCATCGCCGGTACCTGTGAACACCAGACCGCCCTTGGTGGTCAGTACACCTGCCCACAACGGCAGACGCTCTTTGTGCTCCCACTTGAACTCACCGGTCATCGGGTCCATCGCACGCAGGATGCCCACGTGATCGTCGTACATGCGCTTGATGCGGAAGCCCTGTCCAAGGTAAGCAGCGCCTTTCTTGTAGGTGACTTCCTCAGTCCAGTAGTCCTCTTTCCAGTGATTAGCCGGGATGTAGAACAGTCCGGTGTCCTGGCTGTATGCCATCGGGTTCCAGTTCTTGCCGCCCAGGAACGGAGGAGACACTTCGATGGACTCACCGCGGGTTTTGCCTTCCGGAACAGGTGGCGGACGCTGTCCTTCTACCTCAACCGGGCGACCGGACTCCAGATCGATGTGAGTCGCCCACGTGATGTTGTCAACGAAGGGGAAGGCCTTCTCGAGTTTTCCATTGGTGCGGTCAACCACGTAGAAGAAACCGTTACGATCAGCGTGCGCCGTAGCCTTAACCTCACGCCCGTCTTCGGTGTACTCGAAGAGCACCAGCTCGTTGTTGCCGGAAAAATCCCAGGCATCGTTTGGTGTGTGCTGATAGAACCACTTCACTTCGCCGGTGGTAGGATCTACGCCCACCTGACCAGAGGTATACAGGTTGTCGTAATCCAGGGGATTTCCACCGGGAGAGGTGCGTGCCCAGGTGTTCCAGGGCGCGGGGTTACCGGCACCTACGATGATGGTGTTGGTCTCTACATCAAAGCTGGCGCTTTGCCAGGGTGCGCCGCCACCATGGCTCCAGGCCTCAACCTTTCCGGTGTCGCGGGAGGGATCATCCGGCCAGCTGGGTGCACGGGGGTCGCCGGTAGGTGTGCTTTGCTCGCCATTCAGGCGACCATAGTGACCTTCAACGAAGGGACGCATCCAGACTTCTTCGCCCGTATCAGGATCGCGAGCAAACAGTTTGCCGACCACGCCGAACTCGTCCCCGGAGGAGCCGTGGATCAGCAGAACTTTGCCGCTCTTCTGATCTTTGACCAGAGTCGGTGCTCCGGTCATGGTGTAACCCGCTTCGTGATCGCCGAATTTCTTGCGCCACACGACGTCACCGGTGTCTTTGTTCAGGGCTACGATGCCGGCATCCAGGGTTCCGAAGAAAACCTTGTCGCCGAAGATTGCGGCGCCCCGGTTAACGACGTCGCAGCAGGGACGGATGCCCTCGGGAAGGCGGTGGCTGTACTCCCAGATTTTCTCCCCGGTTTTTGCGTCCAGAGCCCACATCCGGGAATAGGAACCGGTGACGTAGGCGACGCCGTCATGAATCAATGCCTGGGTCTCCTGGCCCCTCTGTTTCTCATCACCAAAAGAGAATGACCACGCCGGGACCAGGCGATCTACGTTGTCTCGATTGACCTTTTCCAGCGGGCTGTAGCGCTGGGCCTTGGGGCCAATGCCGTAACCCAGTACATCCTGGGTTGTTTCTGCGTCGTTGAGGATATCCTCCCAGGTAACGTCTTTGGCCTGTGCCTGGAGGGCAAATCCCGCCGCACAGCTGAGGCCAAGCGCGAGGCTGACGCTACGCAGCAGGGGGCGTTGTTTAAAATTTGTTTTCATCACTTTCCCCTTGATTGTTGTTGTGACAAACGCAATTCGGTTGTGCGTTGACGCCTAGAAGTATTAGCGCGCCCCGTCCAGGCCGGCGACGGATAAACACACGGTAAAAGCAGGATTATTGGAATCGGGAGGTGGGAAAAATTCCCGGCACCCCTGGTATGCGATGATTTTTATCAAGTTTTCGAGGTGAGCCCGGGCGTCTCATGCTTTGGCTGCTGTTCCAGCAGCGTACTACCAAGGAACTAGGTCGGGAAATCGAAAGTGGAGTTACGCGCAGGCTTTGGCCTTGCATAGACTGGTTTCAATCAAGTGGCAGTCCCGAAACGGACGCCGCAGGCATTCAGATAAAACAAAAGGTAAACCGCTATGATGTCTAGCATCAGCCTCAGAACTCTCATCCTTGGAGCCGGTCTGGCGTGGACCATCGCTGCCTTTGGTCATGGAAACGTTACGCCTCAGCCGGTGGATACCGGTGATCTGCCGGACCTTGGCACAGAAGCACTGAAAGAGAATCCGTTCCGTGCAGGCAACGAGTACGGCAACCTCAATGCCCAGGCCGTGGAGGTTGGCAAGAGTGCCTACGCAGGCAACTGCGCGGGCTGCCACGGCATTGAGGCGCAGTCTGGTGGGTTGACGCCGGATCTCCGGGAACTGACCGAGTGGGACGACGAGTACTACATTGGGCGAGTCATGAATGGCACCGAGCGCGGCATGCCCTCTTTCAAGAGCAATCTTGGTCAGACCGCAATCTGGTCCATCCGCACCTACGTCGAGTCGGTCTCGGGGAACTGAGCCGGTCCAACTGTTGTACCTTCTTCTGTGTGAAAGGGGCTGCCTTCGGGTAGCCCCTGTTTCGTTCAGGCCGCCTGGTTGCGGGCGGTCTCACTGACCGACTGGTCGATTTCCTCATACAGCTTCCGATCCGTCTGCCCGATCGGCAAGTCGTAGGTGATGGTGGCACCAAACGCCTGTGGATCGTGGGGGTCGTTTCGCACCTTATCGAACACCAGTAGACGTGTACCCAGGTAAAAACCCTCTTTAAGATCGTGAGTTACCATGAAGATGGTAGTACCTGTCTCCTGCCAGAGTTTCAGTAGCAGGTCGTGCATGTCACCGCGAATACCCGGGTCCAATGCGCCGAAGGGCTCATCCAGCAGCAAAACCCGTGGGCGCATGATCAGCGACTGGGCAATGGCGAGCCGCTGCTGCATGCCGCCGGAGAGTTCGTGGGGCCATTTGTTGGCGGATGGGGCCAGGCCCACCGACTCCAGCATGGCGTTCGCTTTTTCGAGAGCTACCTTTCGGGCGCTGCCAAACAGTTTGCCCAGCCAGGGTTTCTGTTCCAGTTCCAGACCCATCAGTACGTTCTGTCGTACGGTCAGATGGGGGAAAACCGAGTAGCGCTGAAATACAATGCCACGGTTACGATCGGGTTCGGCGGGAAAGGCGGCATCATCAAGCAGCAGTTCGCCACGGGTCTGGGTTTCCTGCCCCAGCAGCATTTTCAGGAAGGTGGATTTTCCGCACCCGGAAGCCCCCACCAGCGTGCAGAATTCACCCTGTTTGACGGACAGGTTGAGGTTTTCCAGAACCACCTGGTCACCGTACTCTTTCCAGAGATTGTTAACAGTAATAAAGCTCATCAGTGGCCTCCGGCGTTGTACCACGGGAATAATTTACGATTGGCAAGGCGCAGCAGTTGGTCGATGACGATGGCAAGAATGGTGATCCAGATAACGTAGGGCAGGATCACATCCATGGCCAGGTAGCGCCGCACCAGGAAGATCCGATAACCAAGGCCTTCGGTTGACGCGATGGCTTCAGCGGCAATCAGGAACAGCCAGGCAGGCCCCAGGCTAAGCCGAACCGAATCGATCAGGCGGGGCAGTGTCTGGGGCAGAGCCATGCGAGTGATCACCTGCCACGAATTGGCTCCCAGGGTCTGGATCTTGATCAGCTGTTCGCCGGGCAGTTCCCGGACTCGCTGTGCCACATCCCGCATCATGACCGGCGCCGTGCCAATGACAATCAGCATCACTTTGGACAGCTCGCCAAGGCCAAACACTATGAACAGAATGGGCAGTATCGCCAGCGGTGGCACCATCGACAGGGCGGAAACCAGGGGAGCGAGGTTGGCCCGGACCAGGGGCAGAACTCCGTTCAGCAAGCCCACCACCAGCGCCAGCGACGCAGCAATACCCACCCCCATACCGAGGCGCTTCAAGCTGGCGGCGGTGTCTTCCCACATCAGGTAGTTACCGCTGCGCCGGTCTTCCTGAAAGGCCATACGGTCAACCGCTGCGGTCATCTGCTCGAGACCAGGTAGGAGTTTGTCATTGGGGTTGTCGGCCAGGCGCTGCTGGGAGGCCAGGCTGTATATCAGCATGATCAGCAGAAAGGGCAACAACCCCAGCAAGGTGGCTGAAACCCGCCCGGGGTGGCGGTTGATCAATCGCATAATCGGTCTCCTGTGGTCACACAACACGACAAGGTGATCGCGGGTTGGCATCCCTTGCGATTCGGTCTCCCGGGCTTTTGTCCCGCCGTGTAACCTCCAAGAGGTCGGTAACTCTCGGACCAGCCATCCTGCTGTTGATGATCACAGCCAGGACCGGAACCCTAGTCACCCATTTGTCTTCGTTGTACTGCCGCACGTGTTGCGGTGTTGCTGCGAACGGACTGCTTTCAGAAAACAGCGTTTGCTTGTCGGTTTGGTAACAAGCCTTTGCAGATGGCGTGCCAGTTCCCGTATTGCCGTACTCGAGGTGTTGTCCGGCTATGTGATTGCTGCTGAGCTGCGCTATCCCGGTGCATGGCCGCACAGGGCGCACCGTTATGGCGCCTGCCCCGACAGCAGTTCTTCGGCGGCAGCCAGAATCTTTTGCTGGCTTTGTGATTCTCGCCCGGGGCCCCCGGCAATGTGGCCCCAGTCAGACGCCAGCACCTCGAGCCTGGCTCCCGGCATAAGCAGGGCATCCTGTTCCGCATCGTTGGCGGTAAAGTAGAGGTCGGTAGAGCTCGGTATAACGCGCGTTGGCATGATTAACGCGGCAAGCGCCGCCTGATAGTTGCCCTCAAACACCGGGTTGTTGCTGATATCTCCCTGCTGCCAGGTGTTGAGAACCGACAGCAGGTTATTGGCATCTTGCGCCAGGTGGTCCTCCTCCCAGCAGTGCAGCAATGCTTCAATGGATTCGAACCCCAACTCACGCCAGCGCTCGTGGCGAAAAAAAGCCTGGGAATATGCCCAGCCGGCATAGACCCGGCCAAAGGCCCGGAGACCTCGTTCTGGCGGCTGTTGATAATGGCCCTCATGAAACCTCTGATCGCACGTCAGCGCGGCTTTTACGCCCTCCAGAAATACCCGGTTGTGCGGGTAACAGCGGGCGGTACAGCAGGTGGCAAGCACGGCGCGGACCTGCTCCGGAAACAGGCAACCCCATTGCAGTGCCTGCATGCCCCCCATGGACCAGCCCATCACCAGGGCCAGGCTGGCGCCGCCGAACACCTCGTCTACCAGGCGTTTCTGCAGCATTACATTGTCGTACAGGCTGATGGCCGGGAAGCCGGCGCCGGCCTGCAGCCCTGGCGTGTTGGAGGGGGAAGACGATTCACCGGCACCGAGCAGGGCGGGGATCACAATGCAGTATTTGCCGGGATCAAGGGGGCTGCCTGGCGCCACCCAGGGATGATTGCCCTCAGCTGCACCACCATAGTACGTGGGCAACAGGATCAGGTTGTCTTTTGGTGCATTGAGTTGGCCGATCTGATGGTAGTGCAGGCGGGTCGAACGCAGGGTGTTACCGCCGGAAAGGGGCAGGTCGCCTGCCTCAAACTCCTCTTTAAGCCATTGGTTTCCCGTCATTTTGGTTCCTTTTTGGGTGTCGTTGTCAGGTCTCGGAGATGACCTTTCCTGACTTATATATACACGCTGGCATGTATGTTGAATGGTGAAGACGTAGGAAGAAACGTGCCAGAACATTCAACGACCGCCTGTGCTAACGGGCAACAGAGGACTCACAATGACTGACCTGACCAACACCCAGGCGCTGAAACAGCAACTCACCGACGCCGGCGTAAAATACGCCATCGCCAGTTACGTGGATATCCATGGCATTACCAAGGGCAAGTTCGTGCCGGTGGCCCACCTCGGCCAGATGATGGAAGGCTCGGAGCTGTACACCGGCGCCGCCCTGGACGGCGTGCCCCAGGACATCTCCGACGACGAAGTGGCCGCCATGCCAGACGCCAGTGGCGTCGCCATCTGCCCCTGGAATCGCCAGCTGGCGTGGTTTCCCGGCAACCTGTATCTGAATGGCAAACCGTTTGAAGCCTGCTCCCGCAACATCTTCCGGCGTCAGCTGGAGGCCGCGGCCGACATGGGCTACCGCTTCAACCTGGGGATCGAAACCGAGTTCTTCCTGTTCAAGGACACCGAAAACGGCGGCTTTGCCCCGCTGAGCGACCGCGACACCCTGGGCAAGCCCTGTTACGACCCGCGCACTCTGATGGACAACTTCACCATCATGGACGAGCTGGTGGAGGCAATGAACGAGCTGGGCTGGGATGTGTATTCCTTCGACCATGAAGATGCCAATGGCCAGTTCGAGACCGACTTCAAATACGCCGACGGCCTGACCATGGCGGACCGCCTGGTATTCTTCCGCATGATGGCCAACGAAATCGCCCGCAAACACGGCGCCTTCGCCAGCTTCATGCCCAAGCCGTTTGCCGACCGCACCGGCAGCGGTGCCCACTACAACATGTCGCTGGCGGACATCAAAACCGGCGAGAACCTGTTCGAGCCAAACGGTGACGACCTGCACAGTTGCGGCATCAGCAAGATCGCCTATCACTTCATCGCCGGCGTGCTGAAACACGGTGCGGCCATCAGCGCCGTCATTGCCCCCACGGTCAACAGCTACAAACGCCTGGTGCGCCAGGGCAGTATGTCTGGCTCCACCTGGGCGCCGGTGTTCATGTGCTACGGCTCCAACAACCGCACCAACATGATCCGCATCCCCGGCGTCGGCGGCCGCATCGAATGCCGCGCGGCCGACATTGCCTGCAACCCCTACCTTGGCAGCGCCCTGATCCTCGCCGCCGGCCTGGAAGGCATCCGCGAAGGCCTGGACGCCGGCGCCCCGCACCACGAGAACATGTACAACTACAGCGATGCTGAAATTACCGAACAGGGCATCGAGTACCTGCCCCGGAATCTGGGTGAGGCGGTGGAGGCTTTCGAAGCAGATCCTTTGGCCAAAGAAGTCTTTGGCGAGGCGATGTTCAAGAGCTTTGTCGATTACAAGAAAGGGGAGTGGGAGAGCTACCAGAACCACGTGTCTGAGTGGGAGGTGAAGCGGTACCTCAAAATGTTCTGAGCATGTTAGCTTGACGACCGCGCCGGCAAGCGGGAAGGGGTTCAGGGACACGCTGTGAATACGTCCCTGTACGCTCGACAAAAACATCCATGTTTTTGACGGTCCCTGAACCCCTTCCCGCTCACCAGCGCTACTTCATGCATTGCTGTTCTGCGGCTCACGCCCGTTCGGTATTAAGGCTTACCGAGTAGCGTCCAGAACTGCCGTTGGAAAAACGGCATTTCTTTTTTCAGGGAAAACAACTTGGGCGCGAACAGCCAGGTCTGGGTAATCCCCATCAGATAGGTGTAACACAGCAAGCCCAGTTCCTTCGGATCCTCCTGCGTCGAGATCATCCCATCCTCAATGGCCCGCCCGACCAGATCCTGAAACATCCCGATAATCGACTTGGTCAACGCCCGCTCACGTTTAAGCGTGCGGCTCATGGCATCGGTCAGCTCGGTCTTGTTCAACAGAATCTCAAACGACTGCCGATACTGCCGGTTGTTGGCCAACAGGCTCAGCCATTGCTCGATAAACCGGTCCATTGCCTCAATCGGCGTATCCCGCATCGCCGCACACTCGGCAACCAGCACCTCGAGCGGTTCCTGGGAATAGCCCAGCACCGCCTCGTACAGGTCGTCCTTGTTCTGAAAATGCCAGTAAATCGGCCCGCGACTGCAACCGGCTTCCTTGGCGATACGGCTCAGGGTTGTCAGGGAGTAACCGTCCCGGCTGAACAGGGTGAGTGCGGCTTCGAGAACGGTTTGGCGGGTTTTCTCCGCATCTTCCTTGGTACGACGCATGTGTGGTTTTTCTCTCCGGCTTACTCGGAAGTTTAGGGGTGGTGTCGGTTGGGCTCTCCAAAACTGTGCGGAGCCAGGGATGGCGGAGCCCAAGCGTCACATGGATGTGCCGAAGGAGCGTGTTTTGGAGAGCCCAACCGACACCAACCCTACTCGAAAGCCAACAAAAAAGGGCACGAGTAATCGTGCCCTCGGCTGCCTTTTAAGGCAAGCAATGACGGATTCAGATCTCGCCATCCGCCGCCATCTGCATGTAGCTGTCGTTAAACCGCAACTTCACATTGCTGGAATCGCCCATAATCGAACCATCCGGAAACTCGATGCCGACAAAATCCGGACTCATCGCCCCCTGGCCCAGCAAGCCCTTATCAAACGAGAACTCACGAACGCTATCCATCGCCTCCCGGGCCTCGTCGCTGCGAATAAACTCAACCGAATTCTCCGGCTTCCAGAACATCTTCATACCCGCCAGTTGCGCCTCGTAACCGGCCTGATCGGTCCCGGAAATCTCGCCCAGAAACGCCCGTGCCTCCTGACCTTGCTCAGAGTCAGACGCCAGAATGCTCATAGTCTCATACCAGGCACCTACCATCGCCTTGCCCAGCTTCGGGTTATCCTCCAGGGTCTTGGTGTTTACCAACGTCAGATCCTTGATGTGCCCCGGAATCTGGCTGGAATCGAATAACGGCGTGGCGCCGGGATAATTGGCCACCTCGGTCAGCAGCGGGTTCCAGGTAGCCACATGGCGCACATCGTTGGTCTGGAAGGCCGATACCAGATCGGCATCCGAGATATTCACCACCCGGATGTCACGCTCTTCCAGCCCGACTGTATCCAGAGCCCGCACCAGCAGGTAATGGGACACCGACAACTCCACCAGGTGCACCGTTTCGCCCTTCAACTCCTCGATGCTTTTGGCGTCTTTGGATACCAGGCCGTCATTGGCGTTGGAATAGTCGCCTACGATCAGTGCGGTGGTATCGATGCCGGACGCGGCAGGAATCGACAGGCCATCCATACTGGTGGCTACCACGGCATCAAACTGACCGGCGGTGAACTGGTTGATGGACTCGATGTAGTCGTTCACCTGCACGATATCCACCTCGATATCGTACTTGTCTGCCCACTTCTTCATGATTCCGAAGTCTTCGGCGTACTGCCAGGGCACCCAGCCGGCGTAGATGGTCCAGGCGATGCTGAAGGAATCCTTTTCCTGGGCCAGGGCACCCATAGACAGGGAGGCGGTCATCAGACCGGCCGCAAGACGTTTTGTAAAAGCACGTGTTTTCATGGTGTCTCTCCTCGGGTCATGCCCGTGTTTTCGGGTTCGAAATTATGTCGGTTTGTCTCGTTTCCTGATTACTCGGTAACCTCTTCCACGATCACCACGGGGGTTCCCGGGGCGACCGCCTGGCCCGGCTCTCGCCGCACTTCAATGACCTTGCCGGCAATCGGGCTCAGCAGTTCAATCTCCATCTTCATGGACTCCACCACCGCCACTGGGCGTTGTGCCGCAATCATGTCTCCCGGTTTGACCAGACACTCCCAGACATTGCCCGCGATGTGGCTCTCCACGGCGTGATGGCCAACTGGCAGATTGGCGATGTCGTCTTCCCCGGTTTCCTCGATGGGCGCCTCGGAGCTGAAGTTTATCTGGCCGGATTCGATCCAGCGTTGCAGTTCCTCGTCAAAGGCCTGTTTGCGCTGATCGGTGAAGGTCTGGATCTCGTCGTGGTTGTCTGCGAGGAACTGCTCGTAGTCCTTCAGGTTGAAGCGGGTGTGCTCGACCCGGATCGGATAATCCCCGTTGGGGAAGTCTTTCCGGATTTGCTGAAGTTCCTCGGCACTGACCTCATAGAAACGCACCTGGTCAAAGAAGCGGAGCAGCCAGGGTTTGCCTTCCTCGAAAAAGTCTGTGGTGCGGTATCGGTTCCACATCTGTAGGGTGCGGCCGACAAACTGGTAGCCGCCGGGGCCTTCCATGCCGTAGATGCACAGGTAGGCCCCGCCGATACCGACGGAGTTCTCTGCGGTCCAGGTACGGGCCGGGTTGTACTTGGTGGTCACCAGTCGATGGCGCGGATCAAGGGGCGTGGCCACCGGCGCACCCAGGTAAACGTCGCCCAGGCCCATCACCAGGTAGCTGGCGTCGAATACGGTCTTCTTGACCTCGTCGATGCTGTCCAGGCCATTGATGCGGCGAATGAATTCCAGGTTGCTCGGGCACCAGGGCGCATCCTTGCGCACTGACTGCATGTACTTGGCGATGGCCGTCTGGCAGGCCTCGTCATCCCAGGAAAGGGGCAGGTGCACAATTCGCGCCGGCACGTCCCACTCCGGTTGTTTTTCCAGCTCCTTTTCGGCGCGAATGAGCAGATCCAGCAGTGTGCGCTGGTTCAGTGTCTGGCTGTCGTAATGCACCTGCAGGGAACGGATGCCGGGGGTCAGTTCCAGAATGGCGTCGTGATTCTGTTCGCGCAGCCAGAGCATCAACGCGTGGGCTCGGAACCGTAGGCGGATGTCCAGTTCCATCGGGCCGTATTCCACCAGCACATAGTTGTCGCCGGCGGCCCGGTAAACCACGCCGGTTTCGTGTTCGTTGGTGCTCAGCGAGTCCAGAATCGGAGTGATTGGTTTGATGGGGGTGATGCGGGCGGTGGCGGCAGTCAGTGTGACGACCGATTCGTCCAGGGCTTCTCGCAGGGCTACCGCCTGATCCTGGCTCACCGGCACAAACTGCACCTTGTCGCCGGCTTTGAGCTGGCCCAATTTCCAGAGGTCGGCGCTGATCACCGTTGCCGGGCAGACAAAGCCGCCCAGGCTCGGGCCATCGGGCCCCAGAATCACCGGCATATCACCGGTGAAATCCACGGTGCCTACGGCGTAGGCGTTATCGTGAATGTTGGAGGGGTGCATGCCGGCCTCGCCGCCGTCGCTGCGCGCCCATTCCGGTTTCGGGCCAATCAGGCGCACGCCGGTGCGGCTGGAGTTGTAGTGAATTTCCCACTCGCTGGCGAAGAAGGTGTCGATGTCCTGACCGGTGAAATAGTCTGGAGCTCCGTGGGGGCCATAGGTAACGTGCAGCTTCCAGGTCTTGCCAATGGTCGGTTTCAGGTCGGCGGGCAGGGTGATCGGGCCGGTGGGTTCAGCGTCTGCCAGTGCCAACACATCGCCAGCCCGCAGTGCCCGGCCGCAGTGGCCTCCAAACTGACCCAGGGTAAAGGTACTGTAGGAGGTCAGGTATTGCGGGCAATCCAGCCCGCCGCGGAATAGAACATAGGCCCGTGCGCCGTCGGCGGTGGTGGCACCCAGTTTCAGAGTGGCGCCGGCGGGCACATCAATCACCTGCCAGAACTCAACCGGCTCATCGTTGAGCGTGGCGTCCATCGGCGCCCCCGTGAGGGCAATCTGGGTGGCACGATTGAAGGTAAGCACGGGGCCCTTGAGGGTAACTTCAAGCCCGGGGGCTCCTTCCGGGTTGCCCAGCAGGCGGTTACCGAGGCGGAACGAATAGCTGTCAAACGGGCCGGACGGCGGCACGCCGATTTCCCAGTAGCCGATGCGGCCGGGGTAATCCTGAATGGTGGTCAGGGTGCCACCGCTGAGCACATCCACCGTGGCTGGGCGGTATTCGAATTCGTTGAGGGTGCGGGTGAACAGGCGGCCTTCGGCAAAGCGCGGATCGTCCAGCACCTGGCGAACGTACTTCAGGTTGGTCTCAATGCCGTACAGCTGGCTATCGTCCAGGGCGCGCATCAGTGCCTGGCGGGCCGATTCGCGATCTGGCTCGTGTACGATCACTTTGGCGAGCATGGGGTCGTAAAGCGGCGACACTTCTGTACCTGGCTGAATCCAGGTGTCGATGCGCAGGCCATCTTCGTCAGACCAGGCTACGTTGGTAAGCAGGCCTGCACCGGGCTGGAAATCCTTGTTGGGGTCTTCGGCGTAGATCCGGGCCTGAATGGCGTGGCCGGACGCCGACAGGTCGCTGGCCAGTGTCGCCAGGTCGGGCAGGGTGCCGGCACCCAGTTCCACCATCCAGCGCACCAGGTCAACACCAAACACTTGCTCGGTAACACCGTGTTCCACCTGTAAGCGGGTATTCACTTCCAGAAAATAGAACTCGGTGGTGTCCGGGTCGTAGATAAACTCTACGGTGCCGGCACTACGGTAGCCGATGCTTTCGCCCAGCTGGCGGGCGGTGGCGTGCATGCGGAGGCGGACATTGTCGGTCAGCCCCGGTGCCGGGGCTTCCTCAATCACTTTCTGGTTGCGTCGCTGGGCCGAACAGTCCCGCTCGCCCAGGGCCAGCACCTGGCCCTCTCCGTCACCGAACAGCTGCACTTCAACATGGCGGGCGTGTTCCACAAACTTCTCCAGGAACACGCCGGTGTTGCTGAAGTTGTTCTGGCTCAGACGCTGCACCGACTCGAAACTCTTGCTCAGGTCTTCCGGCCCATAGCAGCGGGACATACCGATGCCACCCCCGCCAGCGGTGCTTTTCAGCATGACCGGGTAGCCGATGGTCTCGGCGGCCTGCAGGGCATCCTCCAGGTCAGTCAGCAGTCCGGTACCGGGCAGCAGCGGTACGCCGGCGCTCTCGGCCAGCGCCCGGGCAGTGTGTTTGAGGCCGAACTGTTCCATCTGCTCGGGTGTCGGGCCAAGAAACACCACGCCCTCGGCATCGCAGCGCCGGGCAAAATCGGCGTTCTCGCTGAGGAAGCCGTAACCGGGGTGAATGGCGCCGGCTCCGCTCTCGCGGATGATCGAAAACAGTTTGTCCTGATCCAGGTAGGTGGCTGCCGCGGGACCCTCGCCCAGGGAATAGGCCTCATCGGCCTGGCGCACGTGCAGCGAATCCGCATCCGCCTCGGCGTAGACCGCCACCGAGGTCATGCCCATGTCCCGCAGAGTGCGGATCACTCGGCAGGCGATGGCGCCCCGGTTGGCAATCAGAACCTTGTTGAATGTTCGGTTCAGCTCCATACCAGCACCTCGATCGGCGTCGGGTTCCAGCCGTTGCAGGGATTGTTGAGCTGAGGGCAGTTGGAGATCATCACCAGCACGTCCATCCGGGCTTCCAGTTCGATGTATTTGCCGGCGTCGGAAATGCCGTCGGCAAAGGTCAGGCCACCGTCGGCGGTCACCGGTACGTTCATGAAAAAATTGATGTTGTGGGTGATGTCCCGCTTGCTCATGCCCAGTTCCTCGTGCTCGGTGACCGCCACCAGCCAGCTGTCGCGACAGGCGTGCATGCATTTCTTCTCAAGGGCATAACGGGTGGTGTTGCTCTCTGCCGCGCAGGCACCGCCCAGGGTGTCGTGACGGCCACAGGTGTCGGCGGTGATTTCCAGCATCACGTTGTTTTCAGAGGACATCAGCTTCGAGCCGGCGGTCAGGTAAACGTTGCCCTGCTCGCGGATGGTGTCCACGGCGCTGTAGCGCTCTGTGGGGTTGTGGGCGTTGTAGAACAAGGTGTCTGCGGCCTGGTTGCCTTCCAGATCGAGAATCCGGATGGTTTCGCCAGCTTTTATCACTTTCAGAAAATACTCACCTGCCGGGACGGTTTCGCGGAAGGCGGCGTTGTCTGGGGTCAATGCACTTTGCTTGATCATGTCCGGCCTCCGTTACTGGAACAGGTGGTAAAGAGCGTTGTTGGCGAAGGCGCGGGTGGCCTCCGGCGACGAGGTCTTGCACAGGTCGGCATCCGTCACCGGAGCCGCTTTAAACAGCTGATAGCGCACCGGGTTGCGTGGATACTCCGTGGCAGGGTTCATCGGGTGCGGGCAGGTGTGCAAAACCACCAAGGTATCCATCTCAAAGCGCAGATCGATGGTGGCACCGGCGTGGGAGTGGTTCTCGGAAAAGGCCATGTTGCCGTCGTCATCGGTTTTTACCTTGCTGAACCAGTTCAGGTTGGCGGTCAGGTCTTTCTTGCCCAGGCCATACTTGGCCAGTTCGTTGAGGAAGCTGGTGACGCCGTTGCGATGGTAGTGGTTGTGGGCTTCCTGATAGGTCTTCCTGCCCCAGCGCTGTTCCACCAGGTCGGCATGACAGGTGCCGGCCACGGTGTCGTGCCAGCCCAGGTCATCACGGATGATGGAGGCGAACACCCGGCCCATGTCCGAGAGCAGAACATGGCCTTTGGTGAGCAGGAAGGTGTGCTGGTTCTTCAGGGTGTCGGGCATGTTGTAACGCTCGAGGGGATTCTCGGGGTTGTACATCAACATGCCGACGTTGGCGCCGCCGGTTTCGTCAATCAGCCGTAGCACATGGCCTCGGCGCATGATGAATGACCAGTGGGATCCGCCGGGAATCAGATCATCGTAGAGGGGGGCTGCTGTTTCGAGCATAACCTTTTCCTTCTGGGTCGGGTGTCAAAAAACGAGAGACGTCAGTCACTGAACGATTCTCCCGGGCTTTTGTCCCGCCGTGTAACCTTGGAAAAGGTCGTCAACTCTCGGACCAGGCGTCTGCGCGACTAACCGGCAGACCGGAACCCTAGTTGACCATTGGTCAGATTGTTGCGCTTCGATGGTGGCTTCAATCACCGACTTCTCGTTGCGTGAAAAGATCATTGCAGAGTTTGTGCCAAAACCTAACTGTCCGTTTTTATTGGTTGTTTTGCTTGCGTTCAGAAGCGGCGTGAATCGCTATCGTGCATCTGCCCTGTTTTGGTGCGGGGTCACCTACTACCAAGGAACGAGTTTTTCGCCCCCAACGACGCATTCACGGAATCCGGCATGGGGTCTACATTGAATGAGTAAACGCGAAAGGCCGCGTTGCCATGCGACAAACACAACAAAGAGGTCGATATCATGATCTACGCACAACCAGGAAAGGACGGCTCCGTTGTTTCTTTTAAATCCCGCTATGAGAACTACATTGGCGGTGAATGGGTAGCGCCGGTTAAGGGCCAGTATTTTGAGAACATAACGCCGGTGACCGGCGAAGCTTTCTGTGAGATTCCGCGCTCGACCGCTGAAGACATCGAGCTGGCGCTGGACGCCGCCCACAAAGCAGCGCCGGCCTGGGGCAAGACGTCTCCCACCGAGCGTTCCAACATCCTGCTGAAAATTGCTGACCGCATTGAAGCCAATCTCGAGAAGCTCGCGGTTGCCGAGACCTGGGACAACGGCAAGGCCGTTCGCGAAACCCTGAACGCCGATATTCCCCTGGCGGCGGACCACTTCCGTTACTTCGCCGGCTGCCTGCGTGCCCAGGAAGGCCATATGGGCGAAATCGACCACAACACCGTGGCCTATCATTTCCACGAGCCGCTGGGTGTGGTTGGCCAGATTATCCCCTGGAACTTCCCGCTGCTGATGGCGGCCTGGAAGCTGGGCCCGTGCCTGGCGGCCGGTAACTGCACGGTGCTGAAGCCCGCCGAGCAGACCCCTGCCAGCATTCTGGTACTGATGGAAATCATCGGCGACCTGCTGCCGCCGGGCGTGCTCAACATTGTTAACGGCTACGGTATTGAAGCCGGCCAGGCTCTGGCCACCAGCAAGCGCATTGCCAAGATCGCCTTTACCGGCTCCACCCCGGTGGGCTCCCACATCCTCAAGTGCGCGGCTGAAAACATTATCCCGTCTACCGTTGAGCTGGGTGGCAAGTCACCGAACATTTACTTCTCTGACGTGATGAAGGCTGAGCCGGAGTTCATCGACAAGTGCGTGGAAGGTCTGGTGCTGGCGTTCTTCAACCAGGGCGAAGTCTGCACCTGCCCGTCACGGGCGCTGGTTCAGGAAGACATGTTCGAAGAATTTATGCAGAAAGTGGTTGAGCGCACCAAGGCCATCAAGCGTGGCAACCCGCTGGATACCGACGTTCAGGTGGGTGCCCAGGCGTCCAAGGAACAGTTCGACAAGATCATGTCGTACATGGAGATTGGCCGTCAGGAAGGCGCGGTTGTGCTGACCGGTGGTGACCGTGAGCATCTGGAAGGTGAATTCAACAACGGCTTCTACATCCAGCCGACCCTGTTCAAGGGCGACAACAAGATGCGTGTGTTCCAGGAAGAAATCTTCGGCCCGGTGGTGGGTGTCACCACCTTCAAGACTGAGGAAGAAGCCTTGGCCATCGCCAACGACACCGAGTTTGGCCTGGGTGCCGGCGTCTGGACCCGCGACACTAATCTTGCTTACCGGATGGGCCGCAACATTCAGGCCGGTCGGGTATGGATGAATTGTTACCACGCGTACCCGGCCCATGCCGCGTTCGGTGGTTACAAGAAGTCCGGTGTTGGCCGTGAAACCCACAAGATGGCGCTGGAGCATTACCAGCAGACCAAGTGCATGTTGACCAGCTATGACACCAACCCGCTCGGGTTCTTCTGATCTGCAAGTGGCAGTTGGGGCCCATCCACACGGGCCCCGTTTCGTGTGACCGCACAGGGACGGTGCACATTGTTGGCCTGGCATTTGTCAGGTAGCTCCTTCGCGGAGCGCGGGATCTTTCTGCACTCTCCTTAGGCCCTTCCCAGGGCCTTTTTTATTCCTCTATTTTTACAGCCGTTTACGCTACAGTGAGGGCGACTTCGTAAATTGTTTTCTGGCTGAGGCAGAGTGCCGGTGCTCCGGCGTTTACCTTGGCACCTGATTCGAGGAGGGCATATGTTCAAAGGTATTCTGATCGAAGGCAGCCGGGGCGACCAGCAGGTGTCCCTGAAGTCCATAGATGAAGCGCAGTTACCGGAAGGCGATGTGACTGTGGATGTGGCATACAGCACCCTGAACTACAAGGACGCTCTGGCCATTACCGGTCGTGCGCCCATTGCCAAGACCTATCCGATGGTGCCGGGCATCGATCTGGCCGGTGTGGTGACGGAATCGTCCAATCCCGACTTCAAGGCCGGAGACGAAGTGGTCCTGAACGGCTGGGGTGTGGGTGAGAAGCACTGGGGTGGTCTGGCCCAGAAGGCTCGACTCTCTGGTGACTGGTTGATCCCGCTGCAGGCTCCGTTCACGGCTCGTCAGGCCATGGCCATTGGTACGGCCGGTTACACCGCCATGCTGTGTGTCATCGCTCTGGAGAAGCATGGCGTGAAGCCGGAGTCTGGCGACATTCTGGTGACCGGCGCCACCGGTGGTGTTGGCAGTGTGGCAGTCGCCATTCTGGCCAAGCTGGGTTACTCCGTGACCGCTGTGACTGGCCGGAAGGAAGAAGAAGCCTATCTGAAGTCGCTGGGCGCCAAACAGATAATGGATCGCGCTGACCTGAGTGAGCCCGGAAAACCCCTGGCCCGCGAAACCTGGGCTGGCGCGGTGGATGTGGCTGGCGGCCAGGTGCTGGCCAATGTCTGTGCCGGCATGAAATACCACGGTGTGGTCGCCGCCTGCGGCCTGGCCGCCGGTATGGATTTCCCGTCCACCGTCGCCCCGTTCATTCTGCGTGGCGTGACTCTGTGTGGTATCGACAGTGTGATGGCCCCGAAAGCAGACCGCCTTTACGCGTGGAAACGATTGGCCGAGGACCTGTCCCCGGAGCTGCTCGACAGCATGATCACCGAAGTCGCCTTCGATGATGCCATTGATGCGGCCAGCCGTCTCATGGACGGCAAGATCCGCGGCCGTATCGTTATCCCCGTAGCTGGCTGAATCAGGCCCCGGCGGCGTCCGTGGCCAGAATCCGTGCCTGCTTTTGTTGCTGCTTGTTGCGGACAATAGCATCCACGCACTGATTCTGGTCGCGGAGAATCACCACGCACTCCAGGCACTGGATACACTCGTCGTAATCAATCCGGCCATCCTTGCGAATGGCATTGATGCCACAGGCATTCTTGCAGTGCTGGCAGGGCTGGCCGCAACGGTCAACCCGCTCCAGCCAGCTGAAGATCCGGAATTTGCCAAGCACCGCCAGGCCGGCCCCCAGGGGGCACAGGTAGCGGCAGTAGAATTTGTGGATAAACATGCCCACCGCCAGCAGGGCCACGGCGTAAACCACAAACGGCCAGTAACGCACGAAGAACAATGTAATGCTGGTTTTGAAGGGTTCCACTTCAGACAGCTGTTCCGCCAGCGTCAGCGAATAAAACGATGCAATAACGATGGCCAGCAGCACCGGGTATTTGATCAGGATGAGCTTCCGGTGCCAGCGCTCCGGTACCTTGATTTGCCGGAAACGGAGTTTCTGGCCCAGCCAGGCGGCCATCTCCTGCAGCACGCCAAACGGGCACAGCCAACCGCAGAACACCCCCCGGCCCCAGATGAACAGGGTGACGAACGTGTACGTCCATAGGATGAAAATCACCGGGTCCAGCAGGAACATGTTCAGGCTGAAACCATCCCTGATGGCCAGCAGCAAGGTGTAGATATTCACCACCGACAACTGGCCCTGGGCGTAGAAGCCGATAAAGAACAGGGTGAAGAACAGGAAGCCCCAGCGAAACCGATGAACCAGCTTCGGGTGTCGGGTCAGGGTTTTCTGGCGGGCGAAGAAAATCGTCAGCAGAGTGAGGCTCAGCACCAGCAAGGTAATTTGCCACCAGCGCTCTTTCCACAGCCCCACCCACATCGGTTCCCGGGTCTGGTCCGGCCCGGCGGCAATGTCTACCGTCTCAAACAGTTCCTCCGGGAAAGCAACGGGCAGCTCGAAACGGGCGGTGTCCACCACCAGGTGGTTGCGGGCCAACACGGTATTGAGAGTCAGTGTGGATTCGACCCCGGGGTTAAAACCGGCGTTGCCACCGACCCGGAACAGGTTAACCGCCGTCATCTCCGGCACACCGGCAGCGGCGAAGCTCTGGCCGGTTTCCAGCCAGTTCAGGTCTCGCATCTCGACAGACAGCTGATTCTGGCTCAGACCAAACCGGTCCGGAGTGCTGCCCGGCACAAAGTCCGCGCCAATGTGGGGGTAACGGCCCCGAGACATCACCAACATCACCTTGCCGTTGTCGCCAAGGCGCTCCCTGAAGGCCTGGTATCGATCGTCGCCCAGCAGGTTGCGACCGACCATGGGGGAGTTCATATAAGCCAGGTAGAGTTCCGAGAAAGCCTCGCCAGGATCGGGCTCAAGGTTGCCAGGATAGTCCGACAGCGGTCGGCCCAATTGCTGTTCCACATCCGCGGCCGTTACCTCGATGCGGGTGACGTAACCCCGCTCCAGCAGTTGCTCCCAGGTGAGCGGTTCGAACAGGTCCTGGCGGGCCCGGGTGGGTGCAGCCTGGGCGAAGCCCTCGAGCTTGTTGCGGGCCACCTGCAAGGCCGAGGAGAGCACCGAATCGTTGATGATCAGAACCGACACCGTGGCCTTGCTGACGCCATCAAAGTACACCACATTGCCGGAGGAAGTCCGGCCCGAACGGCCCGAGGAACTCACCACAATCTGCTCCGTCAGTGCGCGCCCCTCGTACTGATCGACAAATTCGTAGAGTGATTCCTCCCCCAGGCCATGAAGGAATACCGGCTCGTGGTGATGCAGTACCCGCACGCCGGTGAACCGGCCCCGTGTATCCAGGCCGATCATCATGGTAATCGGCTTGCCGGCAAAGCCCGGAAGTTTGCTGAAGTCTGTTGAAACGTAGGCGTAACCCAGCAGTTCCTGGAGCTGGTAAACCGGATACACCGGGAAATCCGCCAGTTGCTCTTCGATAACGGTGGCCGAGGGAAACAGATCCTGGATGATCTGCCGGGTGTCGTCGGAAAGTTCTGCCCGCAAGGGCGTTGCAGCCAGACAACAAAGCAGTAGCGAGAGCAGAAAGCGCCCGGCCATGGTGGTCTCCTGAAGTTATTATTGTCCTTCTCCCATGCTAGGCCGCTGGGGGTTGGGCTCAATTCAACCTCGGGGGCAAACGATTGCTACTTTCAGCCGGCGGAAAACAGTTCCAAAGTACCATATGGGGTGCCAGCGTCTGTGATTACGATGATTGTGTGCATCTGGCAAACGCCCGTTCGCACCACCATGCAACGCACTAATAATCACGACAAGAGGTGAGCATCATGTGGACCAAGCCTGCTTATGAAGACCTGCGGATCGGTTTTGAAGTAACCATGTACTTCGCCAACCGGTGAGCCCTGGCCGGCCAGCCCTTTGGCTGGTCGTTCCCGCTCGGGAGATCTGCTGATGCACCTGCACATTCTGGGGTCGGCCGCTGGCGGCGGGTTCCCTCAATGGAACTGCAACTGTCGAAACTGTGCCGGCTTCCGCGCCGGAACGCTGAATGCTCATGCCCGCACCCAGTCGTCGATTGCCATCTCTGAGGATGGCGAACGCTGGATTCTGTTCAATGCCTCTCCGGATATTCGTGCTCAACTCGCTGCTTTTCCTGCCATGCAGCCGGCGCGGGCGCTCCGGGATACGGGCATCGCCGCGGTTGTCTTGATGGATAGCCAGGTTGACCACACCACGGGGCTTCTGTCTCTGCGTGAGGGGTTACCGATGGATGTCTGGTGTACTCGCCAGGTGCACGACGACCTGAGTTCCGGGTTTCCGTTGTTCACAATGCTTAGCCACTGGAATGGCGGGCTTAACTGGCGCGAGATTCCGGCCGATGAGCAGCAACCATTCAGTCTGCCCTGCGCGCCCTCCCTTGAATTGACGGCCATTCCCTTGCTCAGTAACGCCCCGCCATACTCCCCGCGCCGGGATAATCCCCATCCGGGTGACAACATCGGTCTTTTCATTCGAGATACCCGCACCGGGCAGACCGTGCTCTATGCGCCCGGCCTGGGGCAACCCGATGCCCGCATTCGCGGCTGGATGCAGCGGGCGGATTTGCTTCTGGTAGATGGCACCGTCTGGCACGACGACGAGATGATCCGTCAGGAAGTGGGCACCAAAACCGGCCAGGCCATGGGGCATCTCGCCCAGTCCGGCGCCGGTGGCATGATCGAGTTACTGGACAGCATGCCGGCCCAGCGCAAGGTGCTGATCCACATCAACAACACCAATCCGATTCTCGACGAAGACTCGCCGGAACGGGCAGAGCTCACGGCCCATGGCATCGAAGTCGCCCGGGACGGAATGCATTTTGAACTGACGGGGCAACCATGAACGCCAAAGCCAACACCGCCATGAACCGGCAGGATTTCGAACAGGCCCTCAGAGATAAAGGCGCCTACTACCATATTCACCACCCTTATCATCGAGCCATGTACAGCGGCCGGTGCACGCCGGAACAGATTCGTGGGTGGGTCGCCAACCGATACTACTACCAGGTGCGGATTCCACAGAAGGATGCCGCCATCATGTCGAACTGCCCGGATGCTGGGGTTCGGCGGTTGTGGCTGCAGCGCATTCTGGACCACGATGGTCACGAAGGGGATGTGGGTGGTATCGAGGCCTGGCTGACGCTCGCCGAAGCCGTGGGGCTGAGCCGGGAAGAGGTGATCGACGAACGCCACGTACTCCCCGGTGTCCGGTTTGCTGTGGATGCCTATTTCAACTTTGCGCGCCGGGCAACCTGGCAAGAGGCGGCCTGCTCGTCACTGACCGAGCTTTTTGCGCCGGAAATCCACCAGTCGCGGCTCGACAGCTGGCCACAGCATTACCCGTGGATTGAAGAGAATGGCTACCGATATTTCCGTAAGCGTTTATCGGAGGCTAGACGGGATGTGGAGCATGGCCTGGCCATTACCCTGGACCATTTTGTCACCGAGGCTCAGCAACAAAGGGCGTTCGAGATTCTGCAATTCAAGCTGGACATTCTCTGGTCGTTGCTGGATGCCCTGACCATGGCTTACGTTCACCAGACACCGCCATACCATACGGTCACCGATCAGCCGGTCTGGCATCGGGGCCTGTAAGGAGCGTTACCATGACTTTGGAGAAAACGCCCAAACTCCGCCGTGGTTTCCGGTTCCAGTGGGAGCCGGTGCAACAAAGCCATGTGTTGCTGTACCCGGAGGGTATGGTCAAGCTCAACGGCAGCGCCGGTGCCATCCTGGCGGAAGTGGACGGGGTTCGCCCGGTACACCAAATTATCCACTCCCTGGAACAGCAGTTCCCGGAGGCCGGCCCGCTGGCGGCCGATGTGGAAGCGTTTCTGGCAGACGCGGTTCAGCAACAGTGGATTGAGTGGTCATGACGGCGGCCGCAGAAGCACGGGTAGGGCCGCCGCTGTGGTTGCTGGCGGAGCTCACCTATCGCTGCCCGCTGCAATGCCCCTATTGCTCCAACCCGTTGGACTACGCCAGCCAGCAACAGGAACTGTCCACGGAGCAATGGCTGGATGTGTTGCGCCAGGGGCGAGCCATGGGGGCGGCCCAACTGGGCTTCTCCGGCGGCGAGCCGCTGGTGCGCCAGGACCTGCCGGAGCTGATTGCCGGGGCCCGGGATCTGGGGTATTACACCAATCTGATTACCTCCGGCATCGGGCTGACTGAAGCAAAAGTGCAGGCGTTTGCCGAGGCGGGGCTGGACCACATTCAGGTCAGCTTTCAGGCCTCAGACCCGGAACTCAACAACGCCGTGGCCGGTTCCCGCAAAGCCTTCGAACAGAAGCTGGCCATGGCCCGGGCGGTCAAGGCGGCCGGCTACCCGATGGTGCTCAACTTTGTGATCCACCGTCATAACATTCACCAGATGAACGACATTCTGGCCCTGTGTGAAAACCTGGATGCCGATTACGTGGAGTTGGCCACCTGCCAGTACTATGGCTGGGCATTTAAAAATCGGGAAGGACTGATGCCCTCCAAAGCCCAACTGGTTCAGGCAGAACATGAGGTGAATTGCTACCGGGACGATCTCCGTAGCCGTGATCGCGCCATGAAAGTGATCTTCGTCACCCCGGACTACTACGAGGAGCGCCCGAAGGCCTGCATGAATGGCTGGGGCAACCTGTTCCTGACCGTGGCACCCGATGGCACCGCCTTGCCTTGCCACAGCGCCCGCCTGTTACCCATCGATTTTCCCAACGTGCAAACCAAGTCCCTGAACGACATCTGGTATCACAGCCCCGGCTTCAACCATTACCGTGGTGACAGCTGGATGCCAGAACCCTGTCGATCCTGTGATGAAAAAGACAAGGATTTTGGCGGCTGTCGGTGCCAGGCTTATCTGCTGACCGGTAATGCCGATAACGCCGATCCGGTCTGCTCCAAATCGCCCCATAACGATCGGATTCTGGCCGCCCGCACCGCTGCGGATCACGCTACAGCGGGGTTGGACGACCTTATCTACCGCAATGCCCGGAATTCCAAGTTACTCTACCGTGGCTGAGCCGATTTCGGCGCATGCTGCCTGCGCCGGTTTTTCCCAGTATGCGCAGCTGAGAGTGTGCGGCGATAGCATTTTCTGGCTTGCGTCTGAGCCGGAAACCGGTTCTGTTGCCCTTTGGCAGGCGGACAACTCCGGCATCTGTCGGGTCAACACCGGCCCGGGCAGTATCCGAAGTCGCCTCAACGGCTACGGTGGTGGTGCCTATGCGGTACTGCCGGGGCGAGTGGTCTGGGTAGCGGAGGATCAGCGCGTCTGGCAGCTCAACCGAGTGACAGGTAGACGAACCTTATTGGTGCCGGAGGTTGACGCTACCTGGGGAGGCTTGGTGGCAGACCCGCAACATGAGCGGGTGTTGGCGGTGCGTGAACGGCATGAACAGCAGGCGTTGATGGCCCTGGAAGCTACGGGGCAAGTCCGGGTGTTGCACCAGGGGCTGGACTTCTACGGCGCGCCGGCGGTCAGCCAGGACGGTTCCCGCGTGGCTTGGTGCAGCTGGCAACTGCCGGATATGCCCTGGTTGCAGTCAACGCTCTGGCAGGCAACGGTCACGGCTGACGGTGATGTTGCAGGTGCGTCAGGGCAGTCCCCGCCGGTTTCTGGTTCGGTTCAGCAACCGCAGTTTGTCGGTGAGCATCTGTGGGTCATATCCGACCATGAGGGCTGGTGGCAGCCCTGGCGGGTAACGCGCCGGGATGGCCGCGACCAGTGGCTGAAAAGCACGGCGCCCATGCTCGATCATGCCAACGCGCCCTGGCAACTGGGTGAGCGGCATAGTTGCCCGTTGCGTGAGGGTGGTTGGGCCAGAGTGCAATACCGTCAGGGTATCGGTGAACTTTGGCTGGAGCGGGCCGGCCAGTGTCAGAGAGTGGCTGAGGGCTGGACGGATTTCCGGGATCTGAGTCCGTCAGCCGATGGCCTTGTGTGCATAGGGCGGGCTGCCGACCGGCACGATGCGGTTCTGAAGGTGTGTGCGGACTCCGGCTCGGCAACCATCCTGGCTGGCGGACAAGTGCCGGATCGCTCAATCATGGCGCCGGTGGCCCCCGTCGCTTTTGTAGTGGATGCGGAAGCGCCCGACACTCTCCCCGTTCAAGGGTTTCTATATCCTCCCATATCCGCATCCGCCGCGGCACCACCGGTCATCCTGATCGCCCACGGTGGGCCAACGTCAGCCGCCTATGCGGTCTACAACCCCCAGGTTCAGTTCTGGTGTCAGCGGGGCTTTGCCGTTGCGGAGGTGAATTACACCGGCAGCACCGGTGCTGGCCGGGATTTCCGCCTTCGTCTGGCCGGCCGGTGGGGCGAAGCGGATGCACGGGACATGGTGCGCTGCGCCGATTACCTGGCGGCACAAGGGCTGGTCTGCGCCGACAACGTGTTCATTCAGGGCCGAAGCTCCGGGGGTTTTACTGCACTGATGGCGGCGGTGCAGACTGACCGCTTCAAAGCCGTTGGCAGCCTGTTTGGCGTGACCGATCCATTGCGGCTTCGTGCTGCAACCCATCGGTTTGAATCCGGTTACCTGGACTGGCTGCTGGGGAATCCTCAGTCCAATCGTGCCCGCTGGCAGGCACGTACTCCGGCCCTGCAGGCTGACCAAATAAGCTGCCCTGCTATTTTTTTTCAGGGTGGGAAAGATGCCGTCGTGGTGCCTGAGCAGACCCGGCGGATGGTGGCCGCGCTTCAGGACCGGGGCCAACCGGTGGAATTGCACTGGTATGAGGATGAAGGCCACGGGTTTCAGAGGGCAGAAAATCAGGCGCACATGCTCGAATCGCTGTACCGGTTTTATGGAAGCCTGGTCCCAGACAACCCTATGATACGCCAAAAGGACAATGAACCAGCGCACAAACTGAGTTAAACTCTCAACTATTCCTATAACAACAAAACGGTTGTCCCTGAGCGTCATGAGCTACGATATTTCCGCGCTGCGCAAGTTTGTCTCTCCCGAGATTGTCTTCGGTGCCGGGTCCCGCCGGTCGGTGGCTAACTTTGCCAGTAATTTTGGTGCCCGCCATGTGTTCCTGGTGTCTGATCCTGGTGTCGCCGCCGCCGGATGGGTTGCAGAAGTTGAAACCCTGCTGGTTGAGGCGGGGTTGCGCTGTACCACGTTTACAGCGGTGTCGCCCAATCCCAAAGTAGATGAGGTGATGGCCGGCGCCGAACTCTACCGGGCCAGCGAATGCGATGTCATCGTGGCGATCGGCGGCGGCAGCCCCATGGATTGCGCCAAGGGTATCGGCATTGTGGCCAGCCATGGCCGCAGCATCCTGGAATTTGAGGGTGTGGATACCATCCGTAATCCTTCGCCACCACTGATCCTGATTCCCACCACCGCCGGTACGTCAGCGGACGTCTCGCAGTTTGCCATCATTTCGGACCCCAACCGGCGCTTCAAGTTTTCCATCATCAGCAAAGCGGTGGTGCCGGATGTCTCGTTGATCGACCCGGAAGTAACCGAAACCATGGACGCCTACCTCACCGCCTGTACCGGGGTGGATGCCCTGGTGCACGCCATCGAGGCGTTTGTTTCTACCGGCAGCGGGCCTTTGACCGATACCCATGCTCTGGAAGCCATTCGGCTGATCAACGGCAATCTGGAAGCGCTGGTGGCAAACCCGTCAAACCCGGTGTTGCGAGAGCAGATCATGCTGGCGTCCATGCAGGCGGGGCTGGCCTTCTCCAATGCCATTCTGGGGGCTGTCCATGCGATGTCCCACAGCCTGGGCGGTTTCCTGGATCTGCCCCACGGCCTCTGCAATGCACTGCTGCTGGAGCATGTGGTGGCCTACAATTTCCCCTCCGCCGAGGACCGGTTCCGCCGGGTTGCCGAGGCCATGGCGATTGATACCCGGGGTTTGAACGGGGCACAGGTCAAGGCACGGTTGATGGCCCGCATTATTGAACTCAAGAAGACCGTTGGCCTTGAGGCGCGGCTCAAGGAGCTCGGCGTCACCACCTCTGATATTCCCTACCTTTCCGGCTATGCATTGAAGGACCCCTGCATACTGACCAACCCAAGGAAGTCGTCACTTCGGGATGTTCAGGTGGTCTATGAAGAAGCCCTCTGACTCAACCAGCACCGGTTACGACATCGGCGATCTTTTGGGGCTCAGCAGCCAGTCTGCCCGAAAAAGCTATTACCCCGCGTTGCAGGAGCGCCTGGAGGAACTGGAGCAGGAGCGCAACCGCTACAAATGGCTGTTTGAGAACGCTCTGCACGGTATCTTCCAGGCCAACCTGCGTGGTGGTTTTCTGGCCTGCAATCCCGCCATGGCCCGAATCTGCGGCTATGACAACCCGGAGCAATTGCAGAAAAAAGTGATTCGACTCAGGGAGCAGCTGTTCTGCAGCGCCGCAGAGTTCGATCAGCTTCGCCAGGAACTGCTCGACCATGGCAGCCTGAGCGCCCGCGAGACCCGTCTTCGGCGAGCAGACCAGACCCCCGTGTATGTCGCACTAACCATGCGCCGCCGGCCGGATCTTGGGCCAGAGGTGGTGGAAACCTTTGTTGCCGACATTACCGACCGGGTGCAGGCCCGGCAGAAACTGGAGCAGCTGAATGCCGAACTGGAAAAACGCGTGGAGGAACGTACCGAGGCGCTGCAAAACGTCAATGTGGACCTGCGTTATCAGATTGAAGAGCGGGAAAAGGTTGAGCAGGAGTTGAAAGTGGCGGTGAACGCTGCCAAAGAAGCCAATCGCAGTAAAGACAAGTATCTTGCGGCTGCCAGTCATGACCTGCTGCAACCCCTGAATGCTGCCAGACTGATGATTTCGGCCCTGCAGGACAGCCAGTTACCCGAGGCGGAAAACCGGATGGTGCATCAGGTGCACAGGGCCCTGGAAGGTGCCGAGGATTTGTTGGCCGATCTGTTGGATATTTCCAAACTGGACCAGCAGGCCATGAAGCCGGATCTGACCTGTCTCAATCTGGCTGCCATGCTGAAAGGATTGGGCGAGGAGCTTGAGGCGGTGGCTGCCAATGCCGGATTGCAGTTCCGGCTCCGGGTGCCACCGGTATCACTTCGGACCGACCCCCGAATGCTGGCACGGATTGTCCGTAACCTGTTGAGTAATGCCTTCCGCTATACCCGTGAGGGCGGCGTGATGCTGTCTGTCAGGCAACGTCGGGATCGGCTGGCCATTGAAATCTGGGACACCGGCGTGGGGATCGAATCCCACAAGCTGCAGGATATTTTCACCGAATTCCACCAGCTACTGCCCCAGGGCACCGGCGGTCGCCAGGGCGTCGGATTGGGACTGGCCATTGTGGAGCGCATGGTACGGGTTCTGGGTTACGGAATCCGGGTGACCTCACGGCCCGGCCGCGGTTCGAGATTTGAGGTGTCGATCCCGCTTGAACACAGGGTAAATGAGGCCTGGCGAAGCCAATCTTCAGCCGGAGGTGCCATCCACGGAAACTTTGACGGACTGGCGGTGTTAGTCGTAGACAACGAGCCGGCGGTGCTTGAAAGCATGGCAGCGTTGCTCGAAGGTTGGGGTTGTGAGGTGTTTCCCGCCGACGGCGAATCCAGTGCCCTGGACATGCTGAGCGAGGGCCTGCTCCCCGACGTGATTCTGGCGGATTTCCACCTGGACAATAACGCAACCGGTTGTGAGGCTGTCTACGCCGTTCGCCGTGCACTTGACCATGATGTTCCGGCAGCCATCATCACCGCTGATCGCAGTGATGAAGTGCGCACGCTGCTTAGGGCCCAGTACCTGCCCATCCTTAACAAACCGGTCAAGCCCAACCGCTTACGGGCGCTGCTGGCGAGTCTTGCCGCGCAGTCAACCTGACCCCACGCGCTTGCGCTTTACGACTACACTTATTCCTGAACCAGTCCTTGATTCAGGAGACCGTCATGAGCCACACCGAGCATTCCCTTACCAACCATGAAGTCACCGTTTGCCTGGCCGGCGGAGCTGTGCTTGGCCCATTCAATGCGACCTGGAGCCAGGATGAGGGCGGGGACGTGCGGGAGCTTGTCCGCGAATACGACGCCTTCCTGCAGGGTGAGAAACAGCGCCGTTACAAATTTCATCTGCATGATACCTACACCAACACCGTCCACACACTGATTCTCAATTTTGAGCAAGTGACCGGCATTTGCGACCATGTCAGGCTAAGATCGCAGGACCGAGGGGCTTAGTGTCCCGCCTGGCAAGCAAAAAGGAGGACGCAATGAGCGAGTTCAGAACGGAAAAAGACAGCCTGGGTGACGTGAAGGTGCCCGCGAATGCCCTGTGGGGCGCGCAAACCCAACGGGCCATCGATAACTTTCCGGTCAGTGGTCAGCCGATGCCGGCCCGGTTCATTGTGGCGGTGGCGCAAATCAAGTGGGCGGCAGCCCAGGCCAACGCGTCTTTGGGGTTGCTGGATGCCCGTTTGCGGGACGCTATTGCCGAAGCCTGTGATCAACTGATCCAGGGCGAACACGCGGACCAGTTTCCGGTGGATCGGTATCAGACCGGCTCCGGCACCAGCACCAACATGAATGTGAACGAAGTGATTGCGGCCATTGCCCGGAATCAGGGTGTCGATGTCCACCCTAATGATCACGTTAATATGAGCCAGAGCTCCAACGATGTGATACCAACGGCTATACACGTCAGTTCGCTTTTGGCCGTAAAAGAGCAACTGCTGCCGGCCCTGTCGCACCTTCGGGGTGTCATTTACGAGCGGGAAGCGGAACTGAATGCCCAGGTCAAAACCGGTCGTACTCACCTGATGGACGCCATGCCGGTGACCCTGGGGCAGGAATTGCGGACCTGGCGGGAACAGCTGGCCCTGGCTGAGAAACGTCTTGAGCAGGCAATGGAGGAACTGGCGGATGTGCCCCAGGGCGGCACTGCAGTGGGCACCGGTGTGAATGCGGCGTCTGAATTCTCTGGTCAGTTCATCAAGTTCCTGCGCAGCAACACTGGCTACCCGTTCCGTTCCATGGAGCACAAGTTTGTTGGTCAAAGTGCTGTGGATGCGCCTGTCGCCCTGTCAGGCCAACTGCGGGGTGTGGCGGTGGTGCTCACCAAAATTGCCAACGATCTGCGCTGGATGAACAGCGGTCCGATTCACGGGCTGGCAGAAATCAGCCTGCCGGCATTGCAGCCTGGCAGTAGCATCATGCCGGGCAAGGTGAACCCGGTTATTCCGGAGTCGGTCGCCATGGTGGGCGCCCAGGTGATGGGGCTGGACAATGCGGTGGCCATTGCCGGCCAGTCCGGAAACTTTCAGCTCAATGTGATGCTGCCTCTGGTGGGGGGCAACCTGCTGGACATGATCGGTCTGTTAACCGGGGCCTCCGCTATCCTCGCGGACAAAGCGATGAAAGGCTTTACGGTGAACGCCGATAATCTGAATGCCGGTGTCGGGCGTAATCCGGTACTGGTGACGGCGTTGAATCCAGAGATTGGCTACACCCTGGCGGCGGATATCGCCAAGGAAGCCTACCGCACCGGTCGGCCGGTGATTGATGTGGCCGAGGAGCGCAGCGGTCTCGGCCGTCAACACCTGGAAAAACTGATGGATCCGCTCAAGCTCACCCGTGGCGGGTTGACCTGAGCGGGCAAGACCGGAGGAGTCATTCTTGCTGCTGTCCCTGGAGCTGTTTGTCATGCTGGTTCTGGCCAATGGCTCGCCGGTGGTCGTGGCCAGGCTGTTGCATCAGACCGGCAACCGGCCTGTGGATGGCGGTCGGGTTTGGCGGGATGGTCGCCCGGTGCTAGGCCCCAGCAAGACCTGGCGAGGGTTGGTCGCGGGCACGGTGTCTTGTCTGCTGTTTTCGGCCTGGGTTGGGCTGGGCTGGTTGTTTGGCGCGTTGTTCGGTTTGCTAGCCTTGCTGGGGGACCTTGTCAGCAGTTTTATCAAACGCCGGATGGGGCTAGCGTCCAGTGCCCGGGCATTATGGCTGGACCAGTTGCCCGAGGCCTTGCTGCCCATGGCCATGGCGTGGCTCTGGTTATCCTTGCCGTTGTGGGAAGCGGTTGCCGTGGCGCTGCTGTTTGCGCTCAGCAATATGCTGTTCTCTCCGGTGCTTTATCGTTTGGGTATCCGCAAACAGCCCCATTGAGGAAGCTACTCGGGCCCCCGGGACAAGGTGTGCAGGGTAACCTCCGGCGGGCAGTTCAGGCGGACATTCAGCACAGACGTGCCAGCGCCTGGCGAGGTATAGCCTTGCATGCCGTTAACCTGCCAGAAACCGCGGCCAAGCCGGCGAGGGCAGTCGGAGTCGAGGGTGACCGGAATGCCCCCGGGCAGGCAGAGCTGCCCGCCGTGGGTGTGTCCGCACAGAAACACGTCGTATCCGGCATGGGCAGCTTCCCGCCAGATCTCGGGCGTGTGGCTCAGCAGCAGGCTGATGCCGCCGGGAGGAATATCATCGCCGGCCCGGTGCAGGTTGTGAACCTTGTAGTAATGGGCATCGTCCACGCCGGACAGGTAGAGCTTGCTTGCTCCGCGGGCAATGGGTGCCATTTCGTTCATCAGCAGCCGGTAGCCCATGTCTTCAAGGGCAGGTACCATGCGCACGCTGTCGTGGTTGCCCAGTACCGCGTAGGCATCGCCCCGGATGGCCTGGCGCAGGCGGGCCATGCCCTCAAGGGCTGCGTCAATCGGCCCCCAGGTGAGCTTCCGGTAATCGCCGGTCAATACACACAGGTCATAGTCCAGAGGCGTGATCTGATCGATCACTGCATTCAGGTTCTGTTCATCCATATCAACGTGAAGGTCGGTCAGGTGCAGGATGCGAAAACCCTCGAACGCCTCGGGCAAATCGGGCAGGGTAAAAGTGTTCTGGGCAGTGGTCAGCTTGCGGCTGTTCTCCCGGGCCCGGCCAAACAAGCCAATGGCTTGCAGGCAAAACCGAATCAGCCTTGGCGCGTTGGCGACATTCTCAAGGTGGAACGAGCGACGATCGCGCCCGAACACCCGGGCCTCGGCTTCCTGTTCGATGCCCAGTCGCTGGCGGGCATGCACCGGGCCAAGCCGAAGGCTGAGTCGGTACTGGAGAAGTTCGTTCTGATCTTCTGGTGCGCGAACCCTTGCGGTCATGTGAATCGTCCTGATGCCGAGCGGAATCTTATGTTTGATTCCTTCACTCATTATGGATGGTCAGCGGGGTAGTGCAACCGGATAGACACAATGTTCATGTTTTACTGATGCACCGCAAATCCAGGAGAGACAACGAGTAATGACTGAATCCGACAAGCCGGTGCGATTAGGCAGCTGGCAGGTATTCCTGATCTTTCTGCGGCTGGGGCTGACGTCTTTTGGTGGCCCGGCAGCTCACCTGGCGTATTTCCATGATGAGTTTGTCAAGCGCCGGAAGTGGCTGTCAGACAGCGCCTACGGTGAGGTAGTGGCGCTTTGCCAGCTGTTACCGGGCCCCGCGTCCAGCCAGGTCGGGCTGACCATCGGTTTTCTGCGGGGGCATTATGGCGGTGCCATGGCGGCCTGGGTGGGTTTTACCTTGCCCTCGGTACTGGTCATGGCGCTGTTTGCCTTCGGGCTTACGCTCTGGCCGGACCTGGGTGAGGGTGGCTGGGTCAGCGGCCTGAAGCTTTTTGTGGTGGCGGTGGTGGCACAGGCCGTCTGGCAGATGGGGCAGTCGCTGTGCCCTGATCGGCCTCGCATCGTCATTGCCATGTTGGTGGCGGTTGTTCTGCTGTTGGCTGGTGCCGTGTGGATGCAGGTACTGGTTCTGGCGTTGGCAGCCGTTGCAGGAGCGGCATTGGGATTGCCCTCGCAAAATAAGCAAGAATCCTTGCAGGTGCCGTTGCAATCGCGAAAGCCGGGAATGTTTGCCCTGCTGTTTTTGGTGTTGCTGGCACTGTCCTTTGTTCCCCAGGTAACGGGATCCCTGGCCTGGATCGGTGCGGAGCTTTATCGCGCCGGCGCCCTGGTATTTGGCGGCGGTCACGTGGTGTTGCCATGGCTCCAGGAGGGCTTTGTGGTCTCCGGTAATATGTCGGCCGATACCTTCCTGGCTGGCTACGGTGTCGCGCAGGCGGTGCCGGGGCCACTGTTCAGTTTCTCTGCGTTTCTCGGGGGTGCCGAGGGCGGCATCGCGGGCGTTCTGATTGCAGTGGTTGCGGTGTTTCTGCCTGGAACCCTGTTGGTGTTCGCCGGTCTACCGTTATGGCAGTGGTTACGTGAGCACGAGAAAGCACGAGCGGCACTGACGGGCGTCAACGCCGGGGTGGTGGGCTTGCTCCTTGCAGCGCTGTACGACCCGGTCTGGACGTCGGCCATTCACGGTGCCGGCTATTTCGCTCTGGCATTGGTGTTCTGGCTGGCACTGGTCATCGTTCGGGTGCCGGTATGGCTGCTGGCACCCGCCAGTGCGCTGCTCGGAGCGGTCTTTTTGTAACACCCGTACGTATAAAAGCGTGAACTCCCCGTTTGGAATTCCGAACCAGAACCGCCACAATCGAATAAACCGAACCCACTGGAGCAATCTGATGAGTGACGCATGCAACATTCCAGGACTGACCGTGCCTCGTAGCCGGTTTCCGGCACCTGAGAAAGACCTGCACGAGCCCGCGGGTGAATCCCGGGTGGTTCTGGCTGGAGGTTGTTTCTGGTGTGTTGAAGCGGTTTTGGTGGCGATTGACGGTGTCATCCGTGCGGAATCCGGATACGCCGGCGGTGCGGCTGAAGCGGCCAACTATGAGGCTGTCTGCAGCGGGACCACCGGCCATGCGGAGGTGGTGGATGTTCACTACGACCCGGCGAAGGTCAGCTTTGGCGAATTGCTAAGAGTGTTTTTTTCGGTGGCTCACGACCCCACCCAACTGAACCGCCAGGGTAACGATATTGGGGGCCAGTATCGCTCAGCGGTGTTCTACGAAACGGATGATCAGAGGCAGGTGGCTGAGGCCTACATTCGCCAGCTTGATGCCGCCGGGGTGTATTCCGATCCGATTGTCACCCGACTGGAGCCGCTCACCGCGTTCTACCCTGCGGAGGCATACCATCAGAATTTTGCGGCCCGTAATCCCAGGCAGCCCTACATTCTGGCGGTGGCAGCACCCAAGATGGCCAAGCTGGTCAGCACCTGGCCAGACCACCTGAAACCTGAATTCAGTGACGATGATCCTGACCTGGCCTGAGGAGTTTCCCAATGACAGTATCGGCAAAAGGCTATGACCTGACCCCTCTGACGAAAGCAGAGGTTGAGGTAAGGGCAGCGGGATTGACCGCTGAGGAAAAACGGGTACTGCTGGATCACGGCACCGAGCACCCGTTCTGTGGCACCTTGCTGGATAACAAAAAAGCCGGGGTTTACCTGTGCCGGCTGTGTGATCTCCCGTTGTTCAGCTCGGACGCCAAATTTGATTCCGGAACCGGCTGGCCCAGTTTCTTTCAGCCGTTCGCCCCGGAGCATATCCGGTACATTGAAGACCACAGCCTGGGTATGAGCCGCACCGAGATCCGCTGCCCGCGCTGTGACAGCCACCTTGGGCACGTGTTCCCGGACGGCCCGGCGCCCACCGGTCAGCGGTATTGCCTGAACTCCATTGCCATGGTGTTTGAGGAACAGGAGTAACACTCAGGCACCTTCCTTGTTCTCCGTTTGGCGGTTATTCAGGGGACGATTGAGCCGCTATAATCCCTTTCTGTTGTTCCGGGCCCACGGCGCCCGTCCCATAGCGGAAAGGATGTGTGCATGAAACGATTGAACTTGAGCCCCCTGACGGAGTCTGCGACGCTGCTAAGACGTGCCGCTGTTGTATTGGGCTCGGTAGGGCTTACCGCCATCTACTCTTTGCTGGTGCTACTGAGGGCTTTGTTTGGTCGTCTGAACCGGCCGATTGTCGACAAATACTGCCGGGAGTGGTCTGCCGCGTTGTTGAAGCTGGTTCGGGCAAGCCTGACGGTGCGGGGCGAGGTTCCGGACTTCAATGACGGGCGTCGCTACATCATCATGAGTACCCATGCCAGCCACTACGATATTCCGGTGAGTTTTGTGTCTTTGCCTGGCTCCATCCGGATGCTTGCCAAAAAGGAACTGTTCCGGATTCCCCTGCTGGGGCAGGCGATGGCGGCAGCAGAGTTTCCCTCGATCGACCGGTCTAATCGTATCCGCGCCGTCCGGGACCTGGAGCGGGCAAAGCAGATGATGGAAAACGGTATTGTGCTCTGGGCGGCTCCAGAGGGCACGCGCTCCTCCGATGGCACACTGTTGCCGTTCAAGAAAGGCTGTTTTCACCTGGCACTGGATACTGAGGCGGTGATTGTGCCGGTAGCCATTCGCGGTATACATCAGGTGCTACCGGCCCGGAGCTTGCAAATCAATCTTGGTCAGCCGGTCGACGTTCGAGTCGGGACGCCCATTGAAACAGCGGGTAAAAGCAAAGAAGACCTGGCGCAGATCATGTCAGATGTACACCAGAGCCTGGAACAACTGTTGGGTGACGGAGAGCCTGAGTAACCGGGCCCTGCCTGTGTCAGCCACCTGAGCTGGCGGCCACCACGGTGTAGAAAAGGTAGCCGGTGTACGCAAAGTAAACCGTCACCAGTATTGTGCCGTCCACCCGCGAGACCAGCTTGCGCCAGCCGGTCAGGCCGAAGCCCATCAACAGCAGGCCAACGGTAAGTGCCAGCATCAGAGTCCAGTCCCGGTAAAGCACTTCCGGGTCTACGGATAATGGCTGAATGGCAGCGGCCAGGCCAACCACGGCCAGGGTGTTGAAGATGCCCGAGCCAAGGATGTTGCCCAGAATCAGATCGTGCTCATTCTTGCGCACCGCCGCGATGGCCGAGGCCAGTTCCGGTAGCGACGTGCCAATGGCTACAATGGTCAGCCCGATAATCAGATCGCTTACGCCAAGGGTCTGTGCCACGGTGACGGCTCCCCAAACCAGCAATCTGGAGCTGGCAATAAGCAGAACCAGCCCGATGATCAGCCAGATAACGGCGTGCTTTAGCGGCATGGGATGTTCGATCAGCTCGGCATCGGCAGCGTTGCCCAGTGGGTCGTCTTTGTTCTTGATGCCCTGATAGATTGACCAGCCCATCACCGCTGCAAAAACGCCCAGTAACACCCAGCCATCCAGTCGCGTTAGTTCACCATCTATTAACGGGGCACCGGCGATGAGGGTCAATACCACCAGCAGCGGCAGTTCCTTGCGGATAACCTGAGAGTGCATGGTAATAGGCGCAATAAGGGCAGTCAGGCCTACAATCAGGGCAATGTTGGTAATGTTGGAGCCATAGCCGTTGCCCAGTGCCAGCCCGGGATTGCCGTCTGCGGCAGCCATGGCAGATACCGCCAGTTCCGGTGCCGAGGTGCCGAAGCCGATAATCACCATACCAATCAGCAGTGACGGCATGCCCAGATGCTTGGCGGTGGCTGCTGCGCCCTCAACAAATTTGTCAGCACTCCAGACCAGCAAGACAAGACCGGCAAGAATGGCACCGATTGCCATCAACATAGAACAGACCTCAATCAGAATGTGGTGTAACTCCGCACCGGCCGGCGGGGTAGGTGGCGCACAAGATACCACAAGTCAAGGTTTCAGGTCAGCCCCGACGGAGATGAACTTTTTGATTCCGGCACTGATCCGCACTATCAGGAAAAGGGTATCAGACTAAAGTGGCGCTGATATTGTTAACAAAACGCGCGAAAATCGTGGCAAACCATAATAGTTAGTCCGACACACATCGATTGACAATCGCAATTTATTATTCCGGCAAAAATCGGGATAATGCGCCCAATTTCAGACCGGAGGCACACAGCAGCGCCGTCTACCTCGCGCCCCGCTGGCTTCCGACAGGCCGCTTTCGCTGATCGTGGAGTGGCAACAGGCTCAACACTAGCTAGGGTGAAAACCAATGGCCGTTAGACAGGCAGACGTAGTGCTGGTCGGTGGGGGCGTCATGAGCGCAACCCTCGGCATGATGCTCAGGCAGCTGGACCCGTCACTGGATATCGTCATGGTGGAGCGTTTAGACCACGTTGCCCATGAAAGCACAGACGGATGGAATAACGCAGGTACCGGCCACGCCGGCTACTGCGAACTCAACTACACCCCCGAAACCGACGATGGCGACGTTGAAATTGCCAGAGCTCTGCAAATCAATGCGCAGTTTGAGGTGTCGCTGCAGTTCTGGTCGTACCTGGTAGAGCAGGGCATTCTGCCAGAGCCTTCTACTTTTATTAACCGCACGCCACACCAGAGCTTTGTCTGGGGCGAGAAAGACGTCGCTTTCCTAAAGCGCCGTTACGAGCGCCTGAAAGAACACCATCTGTTTCGCGAGATGGAATATACCGAGAGCCCAGACGACCTGTCCGAGTGGATGCCGCTGGTGGTCAAGCATCGCGACCCTATGCAGCGTGTGGCGGCAACCCGTATCAAGCACGGTTCGGATGTGGATTTCGGTTCCCTCACCCGCAGCATGGTCGAATGGCTGGAAACCCAGCCCAACTTTGAGTTGATGCTCAGCAGCCCGGTGCATTACATCGATCAGCGGGACAATGGCCGCTGGAAGTTGCGGGTGAAGAACCAGAAGACCGGGGAGTTGACCAAGCTGGAGGCCGGCTTTGTGTTCCTGGGTGCCGGTGGCGGCGCGCTGCCGCTGTTGCAGAAATCCGGCATTGATGAAGCCCGCGGTTACGGCGGCTTCCCGGTCAGTGGCCAGTGGCTGGTGTGCCAGAAGCCGGACATTGTTGAGCAACATGATTCCAAGGTATACGGTAAAGCGCCCATTGGCGCGCCGCCGATGTCCGTTCCGCACCTGGATACCCGGATCATCAACGGTGAACCTGCACTTCTGTTCGGACCGTTCGCTGGTTTTACCACCCGCTTCCTGAAGCAGGGTTCGGTGTTTGATCTGTTCGGTTCTGTTCGCGCCACCAACCTTCGTCCGATGCTCTCGGTGAGCAAAAGCAATATGGATTTGACGCGTTATCTCATTGGTGAAGTGTTCCAGTCCCATACCGACCGGGTAGAGTCTCTGCGTAACTTCTTCCCGGATGCCCGCGAAGAAGACTGGCGGCTGCAGATGGCTGGCCAGCGGGTACAGATCATCAAGCAAACCCCGGAAGGAGGCGGCAAGCTGGAGTTTGGTACCGAGATCGTGGCAGCAAAGGATGGTTCGCTGGCGGCCCTGCTGGGCGCGTCTCCTGGCGCATCGACAGCGGCTAACGCAATGCTGAACGTGATTGAACGTTGCTTCCCGGAGAAGTTGAAGACGGACCAGTGGCAGGAGCGGATGAAGGAGCTGGTGCCTTCCTACGGACAATCTCTGGTGAACGATGAACAGCTGCTCAACCGGGTTCGAGAGCGCACGCTCTCCACTTTGAAGCTGGGTTAATCGGCACCGATTGATACACTCAGGCTGTCTCTTTAACGGGCTCCAGATTTGGTTCTGGCGCCCGTTTTTGTTTGACGTCGCTCTGCCCAAAAGTTGCGATTTTCAGCTAACAGGTGCAGGCTGAAAGGCCAACCCTGACGAGGAGAGCGCTGTGACTGAACAGAACTATAATCCCGACAAAGGGTATGTCGCCCTGCTGGGCTGGAGCCTGAATGCCGTCGAAGCGGCAGACAAGTTTGACCGCCGTTACGTGGTGGTGGCGCCAGACTGGGCAGAAGCCTATTGTGCAGAACACAACATTCCATACGTTCCCTGGAACTTTGAACGCCTGAACGACCGTTCCTTTGAAATTGCCCAAACGCTTCAGAAAATGGGCGTTGATGTAGCCATCCCCCTGTTTGAAGAAACGGTGGAGTGGGCTGGCGCTATCAACTCCGTACTTCTGGATAACCCGAGATTGTTCGGGCAGGCCATGCTGTTGCGGGATAAAGCCCTGATGAAGCGGCGTGCCCAGCTCGGTGGGATACGAGTGGGTATTTTCGAAGAAGCCCACGACCGTGATGATGTGGTCCGTTTCCTGAAACGGGTGAACCAGACCTTGCTAAAACTGGACGGCGATCCCAACGACCCAATCCACCTCAAGGCCTTTGATAAAGCGGGCTGCCTGGGCCATCGGGTTATTCGGACCCCTGATGAGGTCGACACCATTCCTGATGAAGAATTTCCGGTGTTGATGGAGTCCCACCTGGACGGCTGGGAGTTTGCCGTAGAAGCCTGGATTCACAACGGCAAGATCTGTTTTCTTAATATTTCCGAGTACGTTACGCTCGGCTATTCCGTGTTCGTTCCGGCCACACCGGACCTGGAGAAATACCGGGCACAGATCACGGCAGAAATCGAAAAGCTGATCAAAACCTTCGATATCGACTTCGGCTTTGTCCACCCGGAATACTTCGTGACCAGTGATGGCACCATGTACTTTGGCGAAGTGGCCTACCGCCCCCCTGGCTTCAAAGTGTTCGAACTGCTTGAGCGTGCCTATGGCTTCAATGCCTATCAAGGATTGATCATGGCCTTTGACCCGAAAACCACGGAAGAGGAAATCAAAGCCTTCTTCCCGAAAGAGGTGGTGGACGCCAAGGGCTATGCCGGCTGTTTCGGGGTATACCCGCGCCGCCGCGTGGTCAGCCGTCTGGAGATCCCGGAAGAAACCGAGAATCACGATTATTTTGAATCCCACGAACTGACGCCGCCGGTGGAGGAAACGGTGACCAAGCGAACGGCGTTCGGTACCCATTGGGGGTTGGTGTATTTCTTCGGTGAGGATCCCTATGTTCTGCGGGATCTGCTCAAACATCAGGAAGAGCTCGATTTCTATGTATAATCGAGCCATGCATTAACAAAAAGGGTTTGATGCAGGCCCTGAGGAACCTCGTTTGAGTGATCATCAACCGGCCAGCCAGGCGCCAGCCGTCAACATCGACAGGCTGGTGCAAAAACTGGATGAGTCCATTGTGGCTCTTGCGGAGAGCCGGCCCTTTGCAAAGGCCGGCAAGCTCCCGAAGCTGTTCGACCTTGCCCGGCGGGTACTGCTCCAGCCGGGTGGTTGCGAGGCGATCGAAGCCCGCGCCCGCTCATTGGAAGAGGCTGGTGTCTTTGTGGGCACCGACTGGGCCGACCCATCCATTCTCCTGCCCTCCCTGACCGTCTACTCCCTGCAAAGTCCGAACGCCGATACCCTGGTGATCGAAGCGCTAAGTGAGCTGCGCCTGCTGGCCGTGGCCCGCGGTGAATACCAGCATCCCAGTGTGTCAGCCGAGCAGGCGCATCATTACCTCACTCAGGTGCTGGCCATCAACCTGGGCTTGCTGTTTGGCATGACCGGCGAAGCCGAGCGGGAGCAGGGCAAGCTGGCGATCATTGCGCAGGACCTGGTCCAGTATGTGGCCAGGCACATCGGTTACGAGCACGTGATCGACAGCCTGATTGAGGAAATCTGGCGCATACTGGAGCAGCGGCCGATCCGTGTCAGTGATGTGCGACGAATGATTACCCAGATTGCCATCTGCCGGGCCGATCCGACGGTGGATCTTGGTACGGCTGGCCGTGGGGCGGACCGACTGATCTCCAGCTTGTACGGGCCAACCAGGGCGTGCGGTGAAGATCCGGGTATTGCAATCTACCAGCAGCGTCTGGAATCCATGGATGGCGCTGCCTTGCAGAACGAGGCAACCGGTTTTGCCCGTTCAATGCACGATACGGGGTTGGTTTCGCCCTATCACGCGGTGTTTGTCCGCCACATCCTGGAAGGCAAGGATTCGTTGCTGAGCGATGCGCTGGGGTTGTCCAGTACCGGGCGCGACTGCCTGCTGTGTTACCGGGAACTGGTGCACACGCTGATTGAGGAATCCCTGTTCCCAGAAACTGCCCAGGGCCTCTACGGCCTGGCCTTGTTGCTTGAGCGGGGCATACTCTATCAGCCCCCAGTGGCGCCGGCGTTATGGCGCCAAGTGCGGCTGACACCTTGCTCGCGAGCCCTTGAACGTTTGCAGTTTGCGTATGGCTATCAGCCAAACCCCTCAGCCTGGCTGATTCAGGGCGTGCTGAATATGCTGGGCCAGCCGCTGGGAGTGGGCCAAGGTAACAATCCCACCTGTCAGTCTGCCCGGGCCCTGTCGATGTGGGCCTATAACGATCCGGACTACCTGTTACAGATGGTGACCTGGGCCGCCCGGGACGATGAGATTGTCATGCATTTTGAGGGGCGACCAGTGTCTTCTGCACGGAGTGCCGGCGGGCTGGCCGCGGAAGTGACTCTGGACCTCGATCCCGTCTCTCTGATCGTGGTACCGCATCTGGACAGGATTTATGCGGAAATGGGTCGGCTGTGCGTCGACCGCGAAGGAGATCCACACAAATGGGTGAACCCCGAGTTTCACGGCTGGTCTGCCGGCCGGGGCTTCGCCATTAATGTGGATGTGGCCACTGGCAACCTGATCGATCTGGAAGACTTTATCCGCCATTTCTACGCCAGTTACCACCCCTACTACAACGGCAACCAACCGCTGATACATCCACAGCCGGCCGGTATCGCGGTTACCGACAGCGCCGCCCGCTTCATTGGCTGGCATGCGATCACCATTCTCCGGGTTGCGCTGGACCCGGACAGTGAGATGCGGGTGTATTTCTTCAATCCAAACAACGACAGCGGCCAGAACTGGGGCGACGGTGTGCAGGTCAGCACTTCTGGCTTTGGTGAGCGCTTCGGGGAATCTTCGCTGCCGTTTGAACAGTTCACTTCTCGCCTGTACATCTACCATTACGACCCACTGGAGCGCGGTGAGCCTGCCGAAGTGAACGACGACGAGCTCGGTCGCGTAATAGACGGAGTGTACCGTAGTTGGGGAGTAGACCGGGTGCCCGCAGATACCCTGCAAGCGGAACCACCGAGAACCGATTGATCCAGAAACCCACTGATCACGAGGGCGAGCATGGCTAAAGAGCAACAACCCGTCGGTAATGGCGCTGAATTGTTCATCCGCGCGCTGGAAAACGAGGGCGTTAAGTACATTTTCGCCGTGCCAGGTGAGGAAAACCTGGCCTTTCTGGATGCCCTAAGGAACTCCAGCATCGAATTGGTGCTCAACCGCCATGAACAGGCCGCAGGCTTTATGGCGGCCACCTACGGGCGGCTTACAGGGCAGGTGGGCGTTTGCCTGTCCACACTTGGCCCAGGCGCCACGAACCTGGTGACCGCCGCTGCTTATGCCCAGCTGGGTGGCATGCCAATGATGATGATCTCCGGGCAGAAGCCGATCAAATCCTCGAAACAGGGCCTGTTCCAGATTCTGGATGTGGTGGACCTGATGCGCCCTCTGACCAAATACACCCGGCAAATCAGCAATGCCAATACCATTCCTGCGAAAGTCCGGGAGGCCTTCCGTCTTGCCTCTGAAGAACGCCCAGGGGCCGTTCATCTGGAGTTACCCGAGGACATCGCAGCGGAGCAACCGGCCCGCGACACCCACATCTTCCAGCCCAGTGACGCCCGCCGGCCCTCGGCCAGCGGGAAGAGCCTGGAAATGGCCTGCGACATGCTGCGCGAGGCAAGACACCCATTGATCATGATCGGTGCCGGCGCCAACCGCAAACGGGTATCCCAGGCCTTGCTGCACCTGGTGAACGTAACCGGCATTCCCTTCTTCACCACCCAGATGGGCAAGGGCGTGGTCGACGAGCGCCACCCCGGATACCTGGGCAACGCAGCGTTGTCTGCCGGTGACTTTGTGCATTGCGCCATAGACCGTGCCGATCTGGTGATCAACGTGGGCCACGATGTGGTAGAGAAACCACCATTTTTTATGACCCCGGGTGGCAAGAAAGTTATCCATGTGAATTTCAGTGGCGCGGATGTCGACCCAGTGTACTTTCCCCAGCATGAAGTGGTCGGCGATATCGCCAACAGCGTCGAGTATCTGGCCGAACATTGTGGCCAATGTGAGAGCCATGACTTCTCTGGACTTATGGAAATCAAGAAAGCTGTGGATGCGCATCTGCAGGAGCGGGCGGAAGATGGCCGGTTCCCGGTGATTCCCCAGCGGATTGTCCACGATGTGCGCCAAGTGATGCCCGACGACGGCATCATCGCTCTCGATAACGGCATGTACAAACTCTGGTTTGCCCGCAACTACCCGGCCTACGACAACAACACCGTGCTGCTGGACAATGCCCTGGCATCCATGGGAGCCGGGCTGCCCAGCGGGATGATGGCGGCCATGCTTTACCCTCATCTGAAAGTGATGGCCATCTGCGGTGACGGCGGTTTCATGATGAACAGCCAGGAGCTGGAGACCGCGGTTCGCCTCAAACTTAATCTGGTGGTGCTGATCATCAACGACAGCGCCTACGGCATGATCAAGTGGAAGCAGGCACAGGAAGGCTATGCCGATTATGGATTGGATTACCGCAACCCGGACTTTGTCACCTATGCCCAGTCCTACGGTGCCAAAGGGCACCGCGTAACCCGGACAGAAGACCTTCGGCTCACCCTGGAGAGTGCCCTGGCCGAAGGCGGTGTGCACCTGGTGGAAGTGCCGGTGGATTACAGTGAGAACCGCAGGGTGTTTGATGAGGAACTGGCGGAACTGACCTGTCGGCTGTGACGCGTGTATGATGCGAGGAAACACTGAAAGCAAGGTGGTAACTCATGATTCGTCCTGGTGTACGTGGCCTTTTGATCGCGGTGGTCGCGCTGGTATTGGCCGGCTGCAGCAAACCTGAAACACCTCAGGAGGTGGCCGCGGCCTTCTGGCAGGCCATGGCCGATAGCGACGCGAGCGATGTGGTGAAGTTCTCGACCCTTGACGATGCCGGCGACTTCGATGGCTACCAGCGAAGCTGGGCCAATGCCGTTCCCTCGTTTGGCCGGGTTGTTATTGATGAGAGTGAGGCAACGATCGTTACCCGCTTGCCGGTGGAAGATCGCTCCGGCGGCGAGCGCATGGAACTGACCACCTATCTGGTGCGGGAGCAAGGCCAGTGGCTGGTGGACTATCAACGCACCGGCGAGGCTATATTAAGCCCATCCCCGTTCAGCGACATTATGGGTGAGTTGAGCCGGCTGGGGCAGAGGCTCAGTGCGACCTTCTCCTCTTCAAGCAGCGAGCTTGAAGAAAAGATGGAGCAGTTGGCCAGAGACCTGGAAACCTACTCTGACGAGATGAGCCGAAGGGCTGAGAGCGCGATGGAGGATTTTGCCCGGCAACTGCAGGAATCCATGCGCGCCCTTGAACGTTCGCTTGACGAAGCTCTCAAGGATGATCGGCCTGAATCCGCCGAAGACCAGGCTATCATGGAGCAGACCGCACGGGACCTTGGGCGCCAGGCAGACGAATTGAGCGAGCCTACCCTCGAGGCCCTGGCCAATGCCAGCCGCACCGTTGCGGAGACCGCTGAGCGCTTCAGCCGGCTCAGCCGGGAAACGCTCAGCCGGTATCAGGAAGAGCTGAACGAAAAACTTGCGGCAATGCGGGCCGATGCCGAAGCCTTCATCGAAGACATTCGGCCTTAACTGGCTTGCTCAGCCCCCCTGAGCATTGCCTCCATCAGTTCCTCGGCATCAAACTTGGTGAGCGCCTCGTTAGCGCCCACCTGGTTGGCATAGCTCAGGCTCATTTCGCTGTTCAGGGACGTGTGCAGGATGATGTAAGGCTGCTTCAGGGCGTTATTGTCGCGAACATTGAACGTCAGTTCGTAGCCGTCCAGCCCTGGCATCTCGATATCGCTGACCAGGATGTCGATCGGTGTACCCCGTTCGTGCTGGCTGAGCAGCACCTGTAGAGCGTCGTCACCGTTGGTGGTCACATGGTAGGTAATGTCTTTGCTGTCCAGCACATCGCTGAGCTGCTTGCGGGCCACCTGTGAATCATCCACCAGCAGAATGTTCAGGGACCGCAGGGTTTCGCTCTGCACGTCTGACAGCACCACCTCGCCGGCGTCCAGGGACTCCGGGTACACCTTCGCCAGCAGCAGCTCCACATCCAACAGCTGAATGATGTCGCCTTCCACATCCAGCAGGCCGGTGATGAAGGCATTGGTGCCCAGCGCCTTGGGTGGCGGCATCACGCTTTTCCAGTCGGTCTCGATGATCTGTTGCACACTGCGTACCAGAAAACCGATCTCCTGGCGCTGAATGTCGGTCACGATGATAGAGGCCTTGGCCTGCTCCTCTTTTGACAGTGCCGGATAACCAACGGCAGCCGACATATCAATAACCGGAACCGCTGAACCCCGGAATGTAGCGGTGCCAATGACGGCGTGATGACTGTGGGGCAGCTTGGTCAGCCGCTGAAAGGGCAGAATTTCCCGAATCTTGAGCGTACCCAGACCAAAAAGGCGCGATCCGAAAAGGCGGAACAGTAAGAGTTTCTGGGACTGCTTCGCTTTGTTGGACATGCATGCATCCTTACAGACAAAAATGCTCCCGAGTTGGAGCGCCGAACGATAACCTGTCTCTATAGTAGCAGTTTTCCCAACACGGGCAGGTGAGGGTAATTGTATCAATTGGTGACAGGCCGGTGATCACGACAGAGTGCCGGCGGAGGACGTCTCAACCGGGCAGGTTGGTCAGCACAAACCAGGCGGTACCGCCAGTGAAGGCCAGTGCCAGCAGAGCGAGAAGGCCGTCCCGGGCAACAATCGCCAGCCCGAACGCCATCAGCGCCAGCCCGGCGCCATTGGCACTGAACGGGATGAATTCCATTAGCGGCATGGCCAGGGATACCAACATGCACACCGCTGCCATGGCCAGCTGCCCTGGGCCGCGCACCAGAAAGGTCAGCCGCCGGCGAGTCCAGTCATCCAGCTTGCGTGCGGGCCTATCCATCCAGTCCAGCCCCTTGAACAGTTTGTCCCGTGATATCCGCCGTTCTGAAAGCCGCGTTGGAATCCAGATGCTCTCCCGCTGAAACAGCAACTGCCCCAGCGTTAGCAGTACCAGAAGCCCCAGCAGCGTGGGAACACCCGGAATATCGCCAATCAACGGCGCCAGTGTGATAAGCCCGGCAACCAGCACCACCGGACCAAAAGAACGCTCGCCTGCAGCTGACAGCAAGTCACCCACGGACACCTCGTCCATCTCGCGTGTGTGGTCGCGGATACGGGCGATTAGTTCCTGCAGGTTGTCTGGGTCGTTGGGCTGGTTCATAGCGTTAGTTGGGTGGCTTGGAATGACACGACCATAGCGGGAATGAGTGAGGATTGCATGACGGATTGGTGAAGGTTTGGCAAGGGGTGGGGGTATGAAAACGAAAAAAGCCTAGGAAATCAGGGGGCTTTTCTCTATCGGAAATCCACACAGAACCACTCGAAACCGCAGTTGCGTTGACACTTTGTGGACACCTTCTTGATTAGGATGCAAAGGTCTTTTCCCTAAATACGGTTAGTAGTAAAGTCCTTAACTTTTCCAATATTCAGCTTTTCAGGGAAGAACGAACCATGCGCAACACTAGTGTAGTAACGTGTCTGATTATGTCTGCAGTGATTTCCGGTTGCGGTGGATCAGGTAGCGACGAAGACTAGGCCAGCCTTGAGAAAACCGCTGAACTGAAGACTGAGCGCGTGGCTGAACCAGATTGTACCGACACAGCAACCGAGCTGGCTGGGTGTTGGGCTTCGGAGTGTGAGGTTGTTAATGATGACGACCAGACCTCACTCATTTACGGTCGCTCGGTGATTGCGTTCGCCGATAATGGGCAATTGCGCGAGTACCTTCAGGCGTTTGATAACGCCAACTGTGTTTCTCCTGCGCTGCATACGACCCAGCTTTTAACCGACACCACCTACGGACTGGCTCCTCGTGTTGACGGCGAAGATGTGGCTAACATTGATGGGCATATTGAGTTCGATCTGCAGAACCGACCTTTGCCTGAGGACTTCCCTGAGGGTGCGGAATCCATTGTAAGAACGCCGTATGACATTACTGCGGAGGGAGCGCTCTGTCTTGATACTGATAGGGTCTCATACGATGGCATGGGAGGCGGATTTGTCCTCACGGGTGCACCGAGTGATGGAATTGATTATGAAAATTGTTTGGAAAGACTGGAGCCATAAGGCCTAACGCTAATCGGCCAAGTGATTATTCAGAGGCATCTAAGAAGATCGAAGAATCCTCACTTTGGTGTATTAATGAGAAGGTGTAGTAGCCCCCATTTAAACCGGACACCTTGGTAGAAGCAAAGGCCTAGTCATAGAAACGAAAAAAGCCCCTGAAATCAGGGGCTTTTCTCTTGGAAGTTGGTGGAGACGGCGGGAATTGAACCCGCGTCCGCCAGCACTAGGCCTTGAGATCTACATGTTTAGTGTCCTTCTATTAATTTAACCTCTTGCGACCCGAAGGCCAGGGTGCGAGAGGCGAGCTCTTTAAATCTTAGCCTTTAGCCAGTGAGCTCTGGATAAAGGAGCATCCCGTAAGCGATGACGTCCTGAGATGTTGCTTCCGGGCTACGGGCGACCCGGTCAGGACGACTAGCAGCTTACGCTGCTAGTGCGTAGTTTTCGTCGTTTGCGACTATTGCGTTGCAGCTTTGGATTAACGAGATTGGCTGCCATCTCGACATGCACCCAAGGGTTCGCCACCAGCGTCGAAGCCATGTCGTCCCCTTATGATCAGTATATGTGTCCGGTTTGCCGGACTTCAAGGCTTGTTTGTCACTATTTGTACTTATCCTGTTCACGAGGCCTGTGCAATGTGCAGGCCATGGGCGTGAGACATGGCCGCGTCGTACAGGTGCTGGAAGCTGTCCCGGAAGTAATTCATCACTGCTTGCGGGTCGGCGTGGATGCCCTTGTCGACGGTGATGCCGAACTGCACGGTGTCGGCGTAGCTGAATATGCTCATGCCAATGCCGATGTTGCCGCTCTGGGGCACCCAGAACATGGGTTGCACCAGTTTGCTGCCGGCCAGGTAAACCGGATGCCGTGGGCCGGGCACGTTGGTCAGTACTGCAGAGGCCTTGTTACTGAGCAGGTCCAGGGCCCGGCGCTCAAGAATATCCGGGCCCCGGCCAAACAGGTCCAGCAGGCTGTAGGTTACCTGGGCTTGATAGGACTGTTTGAGCCGGTTCATGTTTTCCTGCACCTGGCGGAAACACATTAGTGGGTCATGCACTTCCACAGGCAGGCATACCAGAACCAGGCCAAACTGATTGCCCAATGATTCTATGGGTTGGTCCAGGGGCCGAAGGTTGAACGGCACCGCAACGCGAATACCGCAATCGGGTATGGTTTGCTTGTGTTCGGTAAAGTGCCGGCTCAGGGCGCCGGTGGCGGCGCATAGCAATACGTCGTTGACCGTTCCACCCAGTGTCCTGGCGCAGTGTTTTACGTCATCCAGGGCCAGGGGCTCCGCCCAGGCCACTTTCTTGCGGCCTACCAACTGGCTTTTCAGGCTGGTTTTTGGCTCAAACGGGGCCAGCCCGAGTTTCGCCAGGTCCATGGCGATGCCGCCGGCGGTCCGCGCCAGTTTCAGGGGGTAGTTGGGCTCTTGCCGAACGGAATCCAGGAACAGTTGCGCCTGTTGCCAGCCAGCCTGGCTGCTGTCCACCAAACGGTGCAAAAACCGGGTGGCAGCGTTGCCCTGGGGTTTGGGAATGGTGACTTTCTTGGCGATGCGCTCCAGTTTGGGTTCTGGTGTCCGGTCGGTGAGCGATAGCAGAACCCGAACCAGTGAAATGCCATCGGCAATGCAGTGGTGAATGCGGATCAGCAGGGCGCAGCCGCCGTTGAAGTTATCGATGTAGTGGATTTGCCAGAGTGGCCGGCGAAAGTCGAGCGCCGTGCTGTTGAAGTCGCTGGCCAGTTCCTGGAGCTCTTTCTTACTGGCTTGTCCTGGCAGTGCAATGCGGTGCAGGTGGTTGTCGAGATCAAAGTTGGGATCGTCTTCCCAGTAGCATTTGTCCCCCTTCTCAACCACCCGTTGGCGAAAGCGCCTGAATCTCAGAAATCGTTCTTCGAGTGTGCGTTTTAGCCGTTTGATCGGAATCGGTTGCTCGAACATCAGCACCGCGGAGATCATCATGGGGTTCTCCGGGGTGTCCATACGCAGCCAGGATCGGTCGACTGACGTCATTGCAGTCCGTTCAGATGACATAAGCCCTCCCTTTGCTGTTTGCCAACTAACAGGGGCTCCAGGTACTGCCTGTGGGGTCGGAGCAGGTATGAACACCTGAGTATAGGAGGGATTCCGAGGCCGGGAAAGAGGCGGTAAAAGCGACAGTGCGAGCGAGGCTCAGGTATTGGCCTCGCGCATGATTCTCTGTTTCTGGCGGTTCCAGTCACGCTCTTTTTCGGTGGCACGCTTGTCAAACAGCTTCTTGCCTTTCACCAGGGCAATTTCGCATTTCACTTTATTGCCTTTCCAGTACAGGGCGAGCGGTATGCAGGTATGCCCGGCCTGATTGACCTGGCCGATGATCTTGGCAATTTCCTTCGCGTGCAGCAGCAGTTTGCGGGTACGGGTCGGATCGGCGATCACATGGGTGGAGGCGGTGTTGAGCGGCGTGATATGAGCGCCCAACAGCCAGGCTTCACCATTTTTCAGAAGTACGTAGGCGTCTACCAGCTGAGCCTTGCCGGCCCGCAGCGACTTCACTTCCCAGCCCAGCAGGGCAAGGCCGGCCTCAAAGCGTTCTTCAATATGATATTCGTGCTTTGCCTTCTTGTTCAGGGCAATGGTGTTGCTGGTTGGTCCGTTTGCTTTCTTCTTGCTCATGAATCCTGTCCGGGATCGGAAGAATGTGTGTGCTGGCCGGGTGACTGTTGGCCGGTAAATCGGGCATTGTAGCCCAGGACTGCCAGACGGGTCACGATTTCACCGCCGGGCTTGTAGATCCAGTCGTTCCGGGATGCCGCCTTCGGCTACAATGGGGCGCATTTGACTGTCAGGGATCGCCATGGCGAGCAAGTATCACACGTCCATCGGGTCATTTACCCGAAAATCCACGTTTTTCTGGGCCTCGGTGGGCGCAACCGTGGGCCTGGCCAATCTGTGGCAGTTTCCATACCTTGCCAGTATTCACGGTGGCGGGTTGTTCATTTTCCTGTATCTCGCCTGCCTGCTGCTGGTAACCCTGCCCCTGATGGTGACCGAGGCGGTGCTTGGGCGGCACTCACGCCATGGCATCGTGCTGGCGATGGACGGCATGGTGAAAGACGCAGGCTGTTCGCCGCTGTGGCGCCTGGCCGGCCCCTTGAGTGTGCTTGCCGCGTTCCTGGTGTTGTCATTCACGGCGGTGTTCGGTGGCATCGTGCTGGCCTATGTCTTCTTTGGGGCAGCAGACAGTTTCAGGGCAGCGACGCCCGAGGCGGCGACCGGTATCCTGACGGACCTGGTGTCCAGGCCGGGTGGGCACCGTGAGTTTATGGCCTGGCATGCATTCTTCCTGGTTCTCGTGGTCTGGGTATCGGCCCAGGGCGTTGTGAAGGGGTTGGAGCGATCGCTGCGATTTCTGGTGCCCGCAGCGTTGCTGCTGATGCTGGGGTTATTTGCCTTGTCGGCCAGTCATGGGCGGCTGGATTCGGGTATTGAACACATCCTGGCGTTGCGGCCGGACGATGTTGGTTTCAATAGCGTCAAGGCGGCCTTTTTTCACGCTTTCTATACCCTCGGCCTTGGGATGGGGGTGTGGGCGATCTTCGGCGCTTATAGCACGTCACATACCCGGTTGAAGCGGTCATTGCTGGCGGTGGTGTTGATGGACACTCTGGTGGCCATCCTGGCGGGGCTGATGATGTTCTCGGTGGCGCTGGATGGTGCCAGTCTTGATGGTGAGCGAGGCTTCGGGCTGTTGTTTGTCTCCCTGCCGGTCACGCTGGCCCAGTTGCCCCACAGTCAGTTGATCATTGCGGCGGTGTTCCTGCTGGTGCTCATGATCGTGTGGGCGACCGCCATATCGCTGTTGGAGCCTGTAGTGGGCTGGTTCCGTGAGTGGACTGGCGCACCCAGAGGGTGGTCTGCGGTTATTGCCGGTGTTGCCGTGTGGGCTGCCGGCCTGGGTTCGCTATTCTCCTTCAATCTCTGGGCGGACTACCGGTTTGCTGGTGCCACCCTGTTCCGATGGCTGGAGCTGACGACGGGCGGCATTCTGATTCCGCTGGTGGCCTTGCTGATTGCCACCTTTGCCGGTTGGTGCCTGACCCGGCGCTATGCCGCAAGGATTCTTGGTAACACCCCGGTGGCTATTCGCAAGATCTGGTATTGGGTCATGCGCCTTGTTCTGCCGGTTCTGGTGGCCTGGATTGGCATACAATACACAGTATTCTCGTTGTCAAACCTGTGTGATAACGGCAGCGCCGCCATTTGGTGCGCACAAGATGGCGCGCCGGAACAACCGATGCCTGCGACGGCAAACGATGACGGTGACGGTTTGCCTGCAAGCCCGCAAAGTGAGGGCCCGGGGCCAGAAGGTAACGCGTCTGGTCAGGGCGCAGAAAGCCAGCCGGCGGAAAACGCCCCCAACGGGGACGATATCCTTTATCATAGTGTGTAGTTGGCCTTCGCGGGCCAGTCGGCTCTTTTGTTGTAAAAACGCAGGAATCCCGGTTTTCATGGCGCATCAGATTGATAAGACCGCATTGGTCATGCACTCCGCAGAGCGCATGTTCCATCTGGTCAATGATATTGCACGGTATCCCGAGTTTCTGCCCTGGTGCGCCGGGGCAGAGGTGCACGAACAGACGGATGCAGAGATCATGGCGTCACTGGAGATTGCCAAGGGCGGTGTGCGCCATCGCCTGACCACACGTAATCAGCTGTTGATGCCCGAGGCGATCGAGATGAGCCTGGTGGATGGTCCACTGAAAAATCTGCGGGGGCGGTGGCATTTCAAGGCGCTCAACGAGCAGGCCTGCAAGGTGATCCTGACCCTGGAGTTTGAGTTTTCGGGTTCCCTGTCCCGAATGACCTTTGGTCCGGTATTCAATCAGGCGGCCAACACCATGGTGGATGCGTTTTGCCGCCGGGCAGACCAGATTTATCGGGGAGGGGTAGTTTGATGCAGGTTGAGGTAGCGTATGCCCGGCCAGACAAGCAGCAAATTGTGGCGATTGAAGTGCCTGAGGGAACCACGGCCATCGAGGCCGTGAAACTGTCTGGAATAACGGATATTTTCCCGGAAATTGACGCGAACGCAACGGATATGGGCGTGTTTGGCAAAGTCATTAAAGACCCCGCGGGCCATGAGCTGCGCGAGGGAGACCGGGTTGAACTATACCGGCCGCTGAAGATAGATCCCAAGCAGGCCCGGCTGAACCGGGCCAAAAAGAAAGCCTGAACAATCAGTAGGCGGGAGTTTCTTCCAGCAGTCGCGCGTCGTAATGGCTGAACTCGTCACCTTCGTAATAGACGATTATGCGCTGCTCCTGGATATCCCCACCCCGGCGCTGGAAGGTGTACACATAGTACTCGCGCGAGGGGTCCACCGGGTTGAGCATCAGCGGCGACCCGAGAACCGCATGAACCTGACTGCGGGCCATGCCTTGAGAGAGGCTCTTGAGGTCGTCTTCGGTCACGATGTTCCCCTGTTGCACATTGATTTTGTAAACGCCAGGGAATGCGCAACCGGACAAGGATAAAATGCTAATAAGAACGATAGCGGTGAGCTTTTGCATCGCCGGGGGAAATCCTCTATCTTGAAATCGCCTGCATCAAGCAGGTGTGAAACGGGTAGTCCGTTGAACGGCGGCTTCATCATACCGGAAGCCGTGAGGCACACCAAAGAGTGAATAGTAACATGTCATCTGAAAACGCCGAATTACGAAAGGTCGGTTTGAAGGTTACTCTCCCGAGAGTCAAAATCTTCAATATTCTGGAGAACGCCGAAGAGCACCATCTGAGTGCTGAGGATGTTTACAAGAAGCTGCTGGATCAGGGAGATGACGTGGGGCTGGCAACCGTCTACCGGGTGCTGACTCAGTTCGAGGCCGCGGGCCTGGTGTTGCGCCATAACTTTGAGGGTGGCCACGCCGTCTTCGAAATGGCGGGCGATGATCACCATGACCACATGGTATGCACGCAAACCGGAGAAGTGATCGAGTTTGTGGATGATATCATCGAAGAGCGCCAGCAGAAGATCGCCAAGGAGCACGGCTATGAGATCGTTGATCACAGCCTGATCCTCTACGTTAAGCCTTTAGGCTCTTCCAAGAAATAAGTCAAAAAAAGGGGCCAGCAAGCGCCGGCCCCAACAGCTCTCCGAATCGAGAGGGGGATTCAGTGATGGGTCGCCTGACCCTTAACGAACATCTCCCGGGCGTGGGCAATGGTGTGCTCTGTCATGTCTACGCCGCCCAGCATTCTTGCCACTTCGCTGATTCTTCCCTGGTCATCCAGCGTTTCAATGCGTGAATAGGTTGCGTCCTGTTCGGTGAATTTGCTGACGAACAGGTGCTGGTGGCACTGAGCTGCAACCTGGGGCAAGTGAGTGACACACAGCACCTGGCCGTTGCTGCCCAGAGACCGGAGCAAACGCCCGACCACCTCTGCTGTGCCGCCACCAATACCCACGTCCACTTCGTCAAACACGAGGGTGGGGGTGGTTGAGGTCTGGGCGACCACTACCTGAATGGCAAGGCTGATCCGAGACAGTTCGCCCCCGGAGGCCACCTTGGCCAGTGGGCGTGCGGGTTGCCCCGGGTTGGCGCTGACCAGGAACTCGACATCTTCCATACCGTGGGGGGCTGGTTCGTCATTGCTGTTGCGGCCCAGCTTGGTAACAAACTGTACGGCCGGCATGCTCAGCTGTGCAAGCTCCTGAGCAATTCGCTGATCCAGTTCCGCCGCTGCCTGCTCCCGCTTGGCCGTTAATTGCCCGGCCAGTTCATCAAACCGTTTGCGCAGGGATTGCTGCTCTGCCTCAAGCTGCTCGAGGCTGCCTTCGCCGCCATCCAGTTCTGCCAGTTCGTTCGACAGGCGTTGGTGCAGTTCCGGCAATTCCTCCGGTGTGATGCGGTGCTTTCGAGCCATCTGATAAATGGCGCTCAGGCGTTCCTCGACCTCGGTCAGCCGTGCGGGGTCTGCTTCGTAGTCTTCAACAAAATGCCGAAGGTTGTCCCCGGCTTCTGAAATCTGGATCTGTGCTTCGGTCAACATCTGGATGGTGTCAGCCAGTGCCGGCACATCCACTGGGAGTTGCTCCAGTTGCTGAAGTGCCTGACGCACCAGGTCGGCGGCACTGGTTTCGTCCTCAGTGCACAGCAGGGCAGCCTGATGGCTGCTATGCAGTACCACGTCGGCCTGGCTCAGCTGCGCTTGTTCCTGTTCAAGCGCTTCCTGTTCGCCATCGCCCAGGGCGAGCCGGTCCAGCTCCTCCACCTGGTACCGGAGCAGTTGCAGTTTTGCCTCCGCCTCGTCGGCGTTCTGGCGCCGCTGTTCCAGTTTCTGGCTGGTTCTATGCCAGGCTTTCCAGGCATCCCGGGTTTGCTCTGCCAGGTCTTCGGCGCCGGAGAATTCGTCCAGCAGTTTCCGATGAGTGTCTTTTTGCAGCAGTGACTGATGTTGGTGCTGGCTGTGAATGTCCATCAGCAAGCCGCCAAGGTCCTTGAGCTGGGAGAGTGGGCAGGGCTGGCCATTAATAAACGCTTTTGAACGACCATCCTTGCTGATGGTCCGGCGTAGGATGCAGTCGTCTTTGTCATCCAGTTCGTGTTCTTCCAGCCATTGCCGGGCAATCGGAATACGTGAGATGTCGAAGCTGGCGGTGATATCCGCTCGTTTTGCGCCGTGGCGCACGGCACCGGCATCTGCTCGGCCGCCCATGGCCAGGCTGAGGGCATCCAGAACAATGGATTTGCCGGCGCCGGTTTCACCGGTCAGGGCCGTCATGCCTTTGCTGAAATGCAGGTCGACCCGTTCGGCGATGGCGTAGTTGGAGACCATAAGTTGTGTGAGCATGCCGATAACCTCCGCTCAGGATTGGAGACTCTCTGAAAATTGTCTGGATACTGTTGATCTATACAGTTGCTGTGAATATATACAGGCTTTTTCCTGTTTGCAAACAATCGAATCGTGAAAATCTGAAAGAATGCATCGTTTGAGGTTGAAACCTGAGGGGTGGGCCCCATATCCGTTCGCAAAGTCGTATTTTCCTGCCTGTGCAAGGCGGGGCTCATTTAGCCGCAGGCCCTCGGGCCCAGGGAAAGTCATCAGGAGTTGTCATGAGTGCTGACGATAAGCGCAACGAACAAGTAGACGAGCTGAACGAGGCAGTAAACGCCACAGAAGAGCAGGGCGAAGCAGAAACCGCCGGTGCTGAAGAAGGTTCCGAACTGGAATTGCTGAAGGCGCAGTTGCAGGAATACCAGGACCAGGCGCTGAGGGCCCAGGCTGAGATGCAGAATGTGCGTCGTCGAGCCGAAATTGATGTGGAAAAGGCCCACAAGTTCGCTCTGGAAAAGTTTGTGAAAGAGCTTCTTCCGGTGGCGGACAGCCTTGAAAAGGCAGTGGAAAGTACTGAAGGACATGAAAATGCGGGTGAGCTGGTTGGCTCCATTCGCGAAGGCGTGGAAATGACTTTGGGCCTGTTCATGAACGGCCTCAAGAAATTCAACGTTGAACAGGTGAACCCGGTGGGTGAACCGTTCGATCCGCAACAGCACGAGGCGATGTCTATGGTGCCCGCGCCAGATGCCGAGCCGAATAGCGTGGTTGCCGTGGTGCAGAAGGGCTACCTGCTGAACGGTCGCGTGGTTCGTCCCGCCATGGTGGTTGTGGCTAAAGCCGAAGATGCACCAAAAATCGACGAGCAGGCTTGAAAAGCCGATTAAAGCGCCAATATAGCGATTAAACAGCGACAGTCAGGGCAAACCTCCCTGGGACAGCATTCAGAAAGATTTGGAGTGATTCGATGAGCAAGATTATTGGTATCGACCTGGGAACCACCAACTCCTGTGTGGCCATCATGGATGGCGACAAGGTAAAGGTTATTGAAAACGCTGAGGGTGATCGTACTACTCCCTCCATTATCGCGTACACCGACGATAACGAGACCCTGGTTGGTCAGTCCGCCAAGCGCCAGGCGGTCACCAATCCCCATAACACCCTGTACGCCATCAAGCGTCTGATCGGTCGTCGTTTTGAAGACGACGTGGTTCAGAAAGACATCAAGATGGTGCCCTACAAGATCACCAAGGCCGACAACGGCGATGCCTGGGTTGAAGTAAAGGGCCAGAAGATGGCGCCGCCCCAGATCTCTGCAGAAGTTCTGAAGAAAATGAAGAAGACTGCAGAAGACTACCTGGGCGAGAAGGTAACGGAAGCAGTTATCACTGTGCCGGCTTATTTCAATGACAGCCAGCGCCAGGCCACCAAAGATGCGGGCAAGATCGCCGGTCTGGAAGTGAAGCGGATCATCAACGAGCCGACCGCGGCTGCCCTGGCCTATGGCCTGGACAAGAAGAGCGGTGACCGCACAGTTGCTGTATACGATCTGGGTGGTGGTACTTTCGACCTCTCCATTATTGAAATTGCCGATGTCGACGGCGAGCATCAGTTCGAGGTTCTGGCCACCAACGGTGACACCTTCCTGGGTGGTGAAGACTTCGACCTGAAAGTCATCGAGTACCTGGCAGACCAGTTCAAGAAAGACAGTGGCATCGACCTGCGCGGCGATTCCCTGGCCATGCAGCGCCTGAAGGAAGCCGGTGAGAAAGCGAAGATCGAGCTGTCCAGCAGCCAGCAGACAGACGTGAACCTGCCGTACATCACTGCAGACGCGTCTGGGCCCAAGCACATGAACGTGAAGCTGACTCGCGCCAAGCTGGAAAGCCTGGTGGAAGACCTGGTTCAGCGTAGCCTGGAGCCCTGTAAAGTCGCCCTGCAGGACGCCGGCATGAAGGCGTCTGAAATCGACGAGGTTATCCTGGTGGGTGGTCAGACCCGTATGCCGCTGGTGCAGGAAAAGGTAAAAGAGTTCTTCGGCAAAGAAGCCCGTAAAGACGTGAACCCGGACGAAGCCGTGGCCATGGGTGCTGCCATCCAGGCGGCTGTTCTTTCCGGTGACGTAAAAGACGTGCTGCTGCTGGACGTAACCCCGCTGACCCTGGGTATTGAAACCATGGGTGGCGTGGCAACGCCGCTGATCGACAAGAACACCACCATCCCGACCAAAAAGTCGCAGACGTTCTCAACAGCGGATGACAATCAGACGGCCGTAACCATTCACGTGGTTCAAGGTGAGCGTAAGCAGGCTTCCCAGAACAAGTCGCTGGGCCGCTTTGACCTGGCGGATATTCCGCCGGCGCCGCGCGGTGTGCCGCAGATCGAAGTCACCTTCGATATCGATGCCAACGGTATCCTGAACGTGTCTGCCAAAGACAAGGCCACCGGTAAAGAACAGTCCATCGTTATCAAGGCCTCGTCTGGTCTGAACGACGACGAGATCGAGAAGATGGTTCGCGATGCCGAGGCCAACGCCGAGGAAGATCGCAAGTTCGAAGAGCTGGTTCAGGTCCGCAACCAGGGTGATGCCATGGTTCACGCCGTGCGCAAGACCCTGACCGAAGCCGGCGACAAGGTTTCTGACAGTGAAAAGGAGTCTATCGAGGCGGCCATCAAGGATCTGGAAGAAGCCCTGACCGGCTCTGACAAGGAAGCCATCGAAGCCAAGACTCAGAAACTGACCGAAGTGTCTTCCGAGCTGGCACAGAAGATGTACGCGGATCAGGCAGACCAGGCGCAGCAGGCTGGCGGGCAGGAAGGTGCCCAGTCTCAGGCGGCTGACGACGCGGTGGACGCCGAGTTCGAAGAAGTCAAAGACGACGACAAGAAGTAAATCCTAAGTACATCAGGTAGTTGGAAAACGCGGGGGTAAGCCCCGCGTTTTCCGCGTTATAGCAACAGGGTTTTAAGCATGGCCAAGCGCGATTATTACGAAGTACTCGGGGTCTCCCGGGACGCGGACGAGAAGGACATAAAGCGGGCTTACCGAAAGCTTGCGATGAAATACCATCCGGACCGTAACCCGGACGACAAAGACGCCGAGAACAAGTTCAAGGAGGCCAGCGAAGCCTACGAAATTCTTGCCGATGGTAGCAAGCGTGCGGCCTACGACCAGTTTGGTCATGCCGGCGTGGATGGCCAGGCCGGCGGTGGCTTTGGCGGCGGTGGTGCCAGCTTCTCCGATATCTTTGGTGATGTATTCGGTGACATCTTCGGTGGCGGTGGCCGGGGCCGCAACACTCGCGGTTCCGACCTGCGCTACACCCTGGAAATCGATCTGGAAGAGGCCGTCAAAGGCAAAACCGTCAAGATCAACATTCCTGGCCACAAAGAGTGTGAAGCCTGCGATGGCAGTGGTGCTGAAAAAGGCTCCCGTCCTGAAACCTGTGGTACCTGCCAGGGTATGGGGCAGGTTCGCATGCAGCAGGGTTTCTTCACTGTGCAGCAGGCATGCCCGACCTGCCGGGGCTCCGGTCAGGTTATCAAGAATCCCTGTAAAGTGTGCCACGGCCAGGGCCGCGTGAGGCAGGAAAAAACCCTGTCTGTGAAAGTGCCACCCGGTGTGGATACCGGCGATCGCATTCGTCTCTCAGGTGAGGGCGAGATGGGCGTTGATGGCGGGCCGCCAGGTGACCTGTATGTGCAGATTGCCGTGCGCGAGCATTCCATCTTTACCCGTGACGGCCGTAATCTATACTGCGAAGTGCCGATCAGCATCGTAGATGCAGCCTTGGGCGGTGAACTGGAAGTGCCGACCCTGGACGGCCGGGTCAAACTCAAGATTCCACCAGAAACCCAGACCGGCAAACTCTTCCGCCTGCGCAACAAAGGCGTAAGCCCCGTTCGCGGTGGCCCTGCCGGCGATTTGCTGTGCCGCGTGATGGTGGAAACACCGGTCAACCTGACCAAGCGCCAGAAAGAGCTGCTGGAAGAGTTCCAGGAAACCCTGAGCGGCAACAACGGCACCCATCATGCTCCGAAGAAAACCTCCTGGTTTGAGGGTGTGAAAAGCTTCTTCGACGAAATGAAATTCTGAGGGCATAACAGATGCGGGTAGCAATCATCGGCGCCGCCGGGCGCATGGGCAAAGTACTGATCGAAGCCGTAGACGGCACCGAAGGCCTCGAACTCGGTGCTGCCATCGTCGAGCCAGGCAGCAGCCTGATTGGCGCCGACGCCGGCGAAATGACTGGCATCGGCAAAACCGGAATCAAAATGGCCGGCAGCCTCGACGACGTCAAAAACGACTTCGACGTACTGGTGGACTTCACCTTCCCGGACCTCACCCTGGAAAACGCAAAGTTCTGCAGCGCCAACGGCAAAATGATCGTCATCGGCACCACCGGCATGACCGCCGCCGAAAAAGAACAGTTGGCCCTGGCCGCCGAATCCACCCCAGTGGTCTTCGCACCCAACATGAGCGTTGGCGTCAACGTCGTCCTCAACCTCCTGCGCACCGCAGCGGCTACTTTGGGTGACGACTACGACGTAGAAATCATCGAGGCCCACCACCGCCACAAAAAAGACGCCCCCTCAGGCACCGCCCTGCGCATGGGCGAAGTCGTGGCTGACGCCCTCGGCCGCGACCTGAAAGAATGCGCTGTCTACGGCCGCGAAGGTTTCACCGGCGAACGCACCCGCAAGGAAATCGGCTTCGAAACCATCCGCGCCGGCGACGTGGTGGGCGACCACACCGTTCTGTTTGCCACCGAAGGCGAGCGCATCGAAATCACCCACAAGGCCAGCAGCCGGATGACCTTTGCCAAGGGGGCTATGCGGGCGGCCCTGTGGCTCGATGGTAAGGCAGCCGGTTTGTACGATATGCAGGACGTGCTCAGCCTTAAAGGCTGATTTCGATCTGCAGACTCTTAGGACGGAGGAGCAGGAAGCCTTTCCGAAAATTTCGAAGGCCAGGGATGGCCTGAGAGAAGCGCACACGGATGTGCTCGTAGCGGTTTTCGGAAAGGCTTCCTGCTCCTCCGGCCGGGCCAGCGACATGGTTCAAAGTAGAATTCGACGTGGACAAAAATCGCCAGAAATCTTACAATAAGGCGATTTGACTGCACCAAGCGTACCTTTGAAAAGTTTATAAGAAAGCGGGACCGGGTTTTTACCTTGTCTCGCTTTTTTGCAACCTGAATTTGCGCTTGCGTTCCTGTTCGTGACGAACTTACGCCACTCGATGAGGATACAAGCCTTGAGCACACCAGCAATCCTTGCACTCGCAGACGGAAGCCTCTTCTACGGCACCGCCATCGGCGCAGACGGAGAAACCAGCGGCGAGGTAGTGTTCAACACTGCCATGACCGGCTATCAGGAAATCCTGACCGACCCGTCCTACTCGCGCCAGATCGTCACCCTGACGTATCCCCACATTGGCAACACCGGTGTAAACGAAGAAGACGTAGAATCCGACCGCATTCACGCATCCGGCCTGATCATCCGCGATCTGCCCCTGGTCGCCAGCAGCTGGCGTAACCAGCAGAGCCTGGGCGAGTACCTGCGAAGCAACAACATTGTTGGCATTGCGGACATCGACACCCGCCGCCTGACTCGCATCCTGCGCGACAAAGGCTCCCAGAACGGTGCCATCATCGCCGGCGAGAACGCCACCGCCGAGCGCGCCCTGGAACTGGCGAAAGCCTTCCCAGGCCTCAAGGGCATGGATCTGGCCAAAGAAGTCACCAGCGACAAAGCCTACCAGTGGAACCAGACCGAGTGGGACATTGTTGAAGGTTATGGTGAGCAGTCGGCTGCCAAATTCAAGGTCGTTGCCTGGGACTACGGTGTGAAGTTCAACATCCTGCGCATGCTCGCCGCCCGTGGCTGCGACATCACCGTTGTGCCTGCGCAAACTCCGGCCTCGGAAGTGCTGGCCATGAATCCGGACGGCATCTTCCTGTCCAACGGCCCCGGCGACCCGGAGCCGTGCGACTACGCTATCAAAGCCATTCAGGACGTCCTGGAAACCGAAATTCCGGTGTTCGGCATCTGCCTGGGTCACCAGTTGCTGGCTCTGGCCAGTGGCGCCAAAACCATGAAAATGGGCCACGGCCACCACGGTGCCAACCACCCGGTGCAGGACATCGCCAAAGGCACCGTGATGATTACCAGCCAGAACCATGGGTTTGCGGTAGACGAAGCAACCCTGCCGGCTAACGTGGAAGCCACCCACAAGTCGCTGTTTGACGGCACCCTGCAGGGTATCCGCCGTACCGATAAGCCGGCTTACAGCTTTCAGGGTCACCCGGAAGCCAGCCCGGGCCCCCATGATGTGGCGCCCCTGTTCGACGAGTTTATCCAGCTGATGGAAGCGCGATCTGCCTGAGGGCAAGGCCATCACAGATAACTCACCGGCGCTGAGTATCGCGCTGAAAGAATTCAAAAGTTGCTGACAGGTTTACCGAGACATGCCAAAACGTACAGACATCCAAAGCATCCTGATCCTGGGCGCAGGTCCCATCGTGATCGGGCAGGCGTGCGAATTCGACTACTCCGGAGCCCAGGCCTGTAAGGCGCTGCGCGAGGAGGGCTACCGGGTGATCCTGGTGAACTCCAATCCGGCCACCATCATGACCGACCCGGCCATGGCCGATGCCACCTACATCGAGCCGATCACCTGGAAGACGGTCGAAAAGATCATCGAAAAGGAAAAGCCGGACGCCCTGCTACCCACCATGGGTGGCCAGACCGCACTGAACTGTGCGCTGGACCTGGAAAAGCATGGCGTACTGGAGAAGCACGGCGTTGAAATGATCGGTGCCAATGCCGACACCATCGACAAGGCCGAAGACCGTGACCGCTTCGATAAGGCCATGAGAAAGATCGGCCTCGAGTGCCCGCGCGCGACCATCGTTCACTCCATGGCCGAAGCCTGGGCCGCGTCCGAAGACATCGGCTTCCCCTGTATCATCCGCCCGTCCTTCACCATGGGCGGCTCCGGCGGCGGTATTGCCTACAACAAGGATGAATTCGAGGAAATCTGTACCCGTGGTCTCGACTTGTCCCCGACCAACGAACTGCTGATTGACGAGTCCCTGATCGGCTGGAAAGAGTACGAGATGGAAGTTGTTCGCGACAGGAACGACAACTGCATCATCGTCTGCTCCATCGAAAACTTCGATGCCATGGGCGTGCATACCGGTGACTCCATCACCGTAGCACCGGCCCAGACCCTGACCGACAAGGAATATCAGATCATGCGGAACGCCTCTTTGGCGGTGCTGCGTGAAATCGGTGTGGAAACCGGTGGCTCCAACGTGCAGTTCGGCATCAACCCGGACACCGGCCGCATGGTAGTCATCGAGATGAACCCGCGGGTGTCCCGGTCCTCCGCTCTGGCCTCCAAGGCCACCGGTTTCCCGATTGCCAAGGTGGCGGCCAAGCTGGCCATCGGTTACACCCTCGATGAGCTGCAGAATGAAATCACCGGTGGCGTAACCCCGGCCTCGTTCGAGCCTAGCATCGATTATGTGGTCACCAAGATTCCCCGGTTTACCTTCGAGAAATTCCCCCAGGCCGACGCTCGCCTGACCACCCAGATGAAGTCTGTGGGGGAAGTCATGGCTATTGGCCGCACCTTCCAGGAGTCCATGCAGAAAGCGCTACGCGGGCTGGAAGTAGGTTCTGAAGGTTTTGATGAGAAGCTGGACGACCTGGATTCCGAGAATTCCCGGGAAACCCTGACCCGCGAACTCAACGTGCCGGGCGCTGACCGCGTCTGGTACATCGGCGACGCATTCCGTGCCGGCATGACCGTGGAAGAAGTGTTCCAGCACACCAAGGTGGATCCCTGGTACCTGGTCCAGATTGAAGATCTGGTGCGCGAAGAGGCTGCATTGAAATCCGCGGGCAAAGCGGATATTGATCAGGCCACCCTGTTCCGTCTCAAGCGCAAGGGCTTCTCCGACGCTCGCCTGGCCAAACTGCTGGGCATTTCCGAGGTGAGCCTGCGCAAACTGCGTCACGACCTGGGCATCCGCCCGGTCTACAAGCGCGTCGACACCTGCGCCGCCGAGTTTGCCTCAGACACCGCCTACATGTACTCCACCTACGAGGAAGAGTGCGAGGCAGATGCCAGCGATCGCGAGAAAATCGTGGTGATCGGTGGTGGCCCGAACCGGATCGGCCAGGGCATTGAGTTCGACTACTGCTGTGTGCACGCGGCCCTGGCCATGCGTGAAGACGGCTACGAAACCATTATGATCAACTGTAACCCGGAGACCGTGTCCACCGATTACGACACCTCCGACCGGTTGTATTTTGAGCCGATCACCCTGGAAGACGTGCTGGAAATCATCCACGTTGAGAAGCCCAAGGGTGTGATCGTGCAATACGGCGGTCAGACACCGCTGAAACTGGCTCGTGGTCTGGAAGCCGCCGGCGTGCCCATCATCGGCACCAGCCCGGACGCCATTGACCGCGCCGAAGATCGTGAACGTTTCCAGCAGATGATCCAGCGCCTGGGCTTGAAACAGCCGGAAAACGCCACCGTGCGCAGTCACGAGGAAGGTATCGTCGCTGCCCGCGAAATCGGTTACCCGCTGGTGGTTCGTCCGTCCTACGTACTCGGCGGCCGGGCCATGGAAATCGTTTATGACGAAACTGAGCTGGTGCGCTACATGCGCAACGCAGTGCTGGTGTCCAATGACAGCCCGGTGCTGCTGGACCACTTCCTGAACGCCGCCGTTGAAGTAGACATTGATGCTATCTGCGACGGCACAGATGTGGTCATTGGTGGCATCATGCAGCACATTGAGCAGGCCGGTGTTCACTCCGGCGACTCCGCCTGTTCGCTGCCGCCATACAGCCTGCCTAAAGAGGTGCAGGATGAAATGCGCGAAGCGGTCAGGAAGATGGCCATCGAGCTGGACGTTATCGGCCTGATGAACGTGCAGCTGGCGTGGCAGGATGGCGATATCTACGTGATTGAGGTCAACCCCCGCGCCTCCCGTACCGTGCCGTTTGTCTCCAAGGCCATTGGTGTGTCCCTGGCGGCAGTGGCGGCCCGGGTAATGTCCGGCAAGACCCTGAAAGAACTGAACTTCACCCAGGAAATCGTGCCGACTTACTATGCGGTAAAAGAATCGGTATTCCCGTTCAACAAGTTCCCGGCGGTAGACCCGATCCTTGGGCCGGAAATGAAGTCCACCGGTGAGGTGATGGGGCTGGGCGACAGCTTCGACGAAGCTTTTGCCAAGGCGGCTCTGGCCATCGGTGAGCGCCTGCCTGCCCAGGGTACCGCGTTCATGTCTGTGCGGGATGTCGACAAGCCCGGTGCGGCGAAGGTGGCCCGTGACCTGGTTGAGGCCGGGTTCAAGGTGATTGCCACCACCGGCACCGCCAAGGCGCTGGAAACCGAAGGTGTTGCCGTGGAGCGGGTAAACAAGGTTCGCGAGGGTCGCCCGCACATTGTTGACGCCATCAAGAATGGTCAGGTTCAGCTGATTATCAATACCACTGAAGGTCGCAAGGCGATTTCCGACTCGGCCCAGATTCGCCAGTCCGCCCTGCAGACCAAGGTAACCTACACAACCACACTGGCAGGCGGCGAAGCCTTCTGTCGGGCCATCAAATTTGGCCCGGAGCGCACAGTACGTCGCCTCCAGGATCTACACGCAGGAAAGTAAGACTATGGCTGACAGAGTACCCATGACCAAGGCGGGCGAAGCCCGCCTGCGCGAGGAGCTGAAAAAGCTGAAGTCCGAAGATCGTCCCCGGGTGATTCAGGCAATCGCCGACGCCCGGGAGCACGGTGATCTCAAGGAAAACGCCGAGTACCACGCTGCTCGCGAGCAGCAAAGCTTCATCGAAGGCCGGATTCAGGAAATCGAAGGCAAGTTGTCGGTCGCCCAGGTCATCGACGTGACCACCATGGAGAACACGGGTAAGGTGATCTTCGGCACCACGGTACACCTGGTGAACATGGATACCGACGAAGAGGTTAAATACCAGATCGTCGGCGAAGACGAAGCCGACATCAAGGCCGGCAAGCTGTCTGTATCCTCACCCATCGCCCGCGCGCTGATAGGCAAGAACGAAGGCGACGTAGTCGCCATCCGCATTCCCTCCGGCACCGTAGAATACGAAATCTCCGAAGTAGAGTACGTCTAGGGTCAAAGGGTCTGTCCAACGGGGCTGTCCTACGGGTCTGTCCCCGAACGGGGACTGACCCCCTTTTACCCCGCCGATCTCCCAAGCCAAACAAAAAAAGCCGCACTATCCAGCGCGGCTTTTTAAATCATCCCTGGCGAAAAATTACTTATTCCGTAACAAATTCGACAACTTCGGATTAGGCTTCTTAGCCCGCCGCAGAATCACCGCAATCTTACCAATCGTCTGCACCAGCTCCGCCCCGGAGCTCTCGCACAACGCCTGAATCGCTTCCTGGCGCGCTTCGCGATCAGTGCTGGCCACCTTGATCTTGATCAGCTCATGATCGTTCAGGGCGCGCTCAAGCTCATCCTGCAAGCCCTCCGACAGGCCTTTATCGCCAACAATAATGACGGGCTTCAGATTGTGGGCAATCGCCCGGTATTCCCGGCGCTGTTCCGGTGAAAGACTCATGATGTAATCTCTTTATCGGTGCAATTAACAAAAGGTCAGCGGCGAAACGGCTGACGACGTCGTATAATTTCGCAATTGTAACAGATAGATTCCCGCCACAAATGGTCGTAATCACCTACAGTCGCGCCCACTGGCGCGGTGTCGTGCGGGATGACGGGCCTTGGCGCCCTACCGGTTGTCGGCTGGAACCTTCCTGTACGGTCAGGGTCAAAGGTTTCACGAAATCTCAAGTGGTGCTGGTTACAGTCCTCAGGTTGTGTTTTTGCCAGGTCAGTCAGCGGGTCTGTGGTCGATACGGATGGGCCGTTTCTGGTGGACAGGCGTACAATTGGTGTAAGGTGTCGGAAAAGGGTTGATGGCCACATGGCTGCAGCCCCGCAATTCACAGGTGATGATCCTTGAACGATATGGCAAAAAATCTGGTTCTCTGGCTAATCATAGCCGCCGTGCTGTTGATGGTGTTTCAGAATTTCTCTCCCACCACCACCGGCCAACAAGTCAACTATTCCCAGTTTGTGGAGATGGTCCAGCAGGGCCAGGTCCGGCAAGTGACCATTGATGGTCTTCAGGTGCAGGGTGTCCGCGGTGACGGGTCCCAGTTCCAGACCATTCGCCCGCAGGTCTCTGACAACAAGCTGATGGATGATCTGCTCGCCAATAACGTCGAAGTGATCGGCAAGGAGCCTGAGCGCCAGAGCCTGTGGACGCAGTTGCTGGTGGCCGCGTTCCCGATTCTGATCATTATTGCGTTGTTTGTGTTCTTCATGCGCCAGATGCAGGGCGGTGGCGGCGGCAAAGGCCCCATGTCCTTTGGCAAGAGCAAGGCGCGCCTGCTCAGTGAAGACCAGATCAAAACCACCTTTGGCGACGTCGCCGGTGTTGATGAAGCGAAGGAAGACGTTAAAGAGCTGGTCGACTTCCTGCGTGACCCGAGCAAATTCCAGCGTCTGGGTGGCCGAATCCCGAAAGGCGTGTTGATGGTGGGGCCGCCGGGTACTGGTAAGACGCTGCTGGCAAAAGCCATTGCCGGTGAAGCGAAAGTGCCGTTTTTCTCCATCTCCGGTTCTGACTTCGTAGAGATGTTCGTGGGCGTGGGTGCTTCCCGTGTTCGTGACATGTTCGAGCAGGCCAAGAAGCAAAGCCCCTGTATCATTTTTATCGATGAGATTGATGCGGTCGGTCGCCATCGTGGCGCCGGCATGGGCGGTGGCCATGACGAGCGTGAACAGACCCTGAACCAGCTGTTGGTTGAGATGGACGGCTTTGAAGGCAACGAAGGCGTCATCGTGATCGCTGCTACCAACCGTCCGGACGTTCTGGACCCTGCGCTGCTGCGTCCGGGTCGCTTTGACCGCCAGGTGGTGGTGAGCCTGCCAGACATTCTTGGTCGAGAGCAGATTCTTAAGGTGCACATGAAGAAAGTGCCCCTGGCCGACGGTATTGATCCGGCGGTTATCGCTCGCGGTACGCCTGGCTTCTCCGGTGCTGACCTCGCTAACCTGGTAAACGAGGCTGCCCTGTTCGCGGCGCGTCGTAACCAGCGTCTGGTTTCCATGGAAGAGCTGGAGCTGGCGAAAGATAAAATCATGATGGGCGCCGAGCGCAAATCCATGGTGATGAGCGAGAAAGAAAAGCGGAACACCGCTTACCATGAGTCTGGCCATGCCATTGTTGGTCGCCTCGTGCCTGAACATGATCCTGTCTACAAGGTCAGTATCATTCCCCGGGGGCGCGCCTTGGGTGTGACCATGTTCTTGCCGGAAGAGGACAAGTACAGTCACTCCAAGCGCTACCTGACCAGCTCAATCTGCAGTCTGTTCGGTGGCCGGATTGCCGAAGAGCTGACGCTTGGCTTTGACGGTGTGACGACTGGTGCCTCCAACGACATCGAGCGTGCCACCAGCCTGGCCCGCAACATGGTCACCAAGTGGGGGTTGTCGGAAAAGTTGGGTCCCCTGCAGTACGATACCGACAGCGAAGAGCCGTTCCTGGGTCGTTCTGCCGGCCAGTCGCACTCCCATCACTCTCCGGAGACCGCCCAGCGGATTGATGAGGAAGTTCGAAATATCATTGATGAGTGTTATGCCACGGCCAAGCAGATCCTGATTGAGAACCGTGACAAACTGGACCTGATGGCTGAGGCCCTGATGAAGTACGAGACCATTGATCGCTACCAGATCGATGACATCATGGCAGGCAAAGAGCCGCGGCCCCCGAAAAACTGGGGCGATAGTGGCCCCACCGGCGGAGTGAAAGCTGAAGAGCCGGCTCCAGAGCCCCGGTCATCGGATGACGGGCGTCAGCCCGGAGTAGGCAGGCCTGCCGGCGAGCACTGATCGCCCGCGCAAGGCCTAGTCAAATACAGCGCCGCCCGGCCTCCGGGCGGCGTTTGTTTTTGTTATCCCTGAACAGAAAATTTCGGAATACCTGCTATGAAAATGAATTTTGCTGGCCGTTTGGTGGATCTGTCCCGGTGCCAGGTAATGGGGATTCTCAACGTTACGCCCGACTCCTTTTCAGATGGCGGCCGGTTCACGACCGCCGATGCCGCGCTTGTTCGTGCCCGGACCATGGTGGAAGACGGCGCATCCTTTATCGATGTTGGTGGTGAATCGACCCGGCCGGGAGCGGAGCCGGTATCGACCCAGGAAGAGCTGGACCGGGTTTGCCCCGTGGTGGAGGCCATTGCCCGTGAGCTGGATACCGTGATTTCAGTGGATACCAGCAACCCCGCCGTGATGGAGGAGGTGGTCAGGCTCGGCGCCGGTTTGATCAACGATGTGCGGGCGCTCCAGCGAGAGGGTGCACCGGAAGTGGCGGCCAAAGCCGGCGTGCCCGTCTGCATCATGCACATCCAGGGTGAGCCGGACACCATGCAGAATAACCCCCGATACCATAACGTTCGGCGCGACGTCAGTTCGTTTCTGACCGAACGGATGCGAGTGGTCGAAAAGGCCGGTGTGCGGCCGGAAAACATCATCCTGGACCCGGGATTTGGCTTCGGGAAAACTGTGGATCACAACATCCAGTTGTTGGCGACTCTGGAACAGTTGCATTTGCTGGGGCATCCGTTGTTGATCGGGGTGTCCCGGAAATCCATGCTTGGAGCAATTACTGGCCGAGACGTCAACGAAAGGTTGCCGGCAAGCCTCGCTGCCGCGACAATATCCGCCATGAAAGGCGCAAGCATCCTCAGGGTGCATGATGTGCGGGAGACGGTGGACGCCGTCAAGGTCGTGACGGCAGTTAAGGAGGCAATCTGATGTCCCAGCGCAAGTATTTTGGAACCGACGGAATCCGGGGGAGAGTGGGCGAAAGTCCGATTACCCCGGAGTTTATGTTGCACCTTGGGTGGGCAGCAGGCCAGGCATTCAAGAGGCAGGGCCAGCGAAACAGCGTGCTGATTGGAAAGGATACCCGCTTGTCAGGTTACATGTTTGAATCCGCACTTGAGGCGGGTTTGTCCGCTGCGGGGGTGGATGTGAAGTTGCTTGGCCCAATGCCGACGCCGGCCATTGCCTACCTGACCCGAACGTTTCGGGCATCCGCAGGCATTGTGATCAGTGCCTCTCATAACCCGCACCAGGACAACGGCATCAAGTTCTTCTCGGCTAACGGTACCAAGCTCGATGACGCCCTGGAGGCTGAGATCGAGCGCTGGCTCGAGCAGCCGATTCAGGTGTGCGAACCCAATGAGCTGGGCAAGGCGAGCCGTGTCGACGATGCTCCGGGCCGGTACGTGGAGTTCTGCAAGAGTACTGTGCCCAATGAGTTTACCCTCGATGGACTGCATATCGTACTCGACTGTGCCCATGGTGCCACGTACCACGTTGCCCCCAAGGTGTTTAAAGAGCTCGGAGCCAGGGTTTCGGTGATTGGCGCAGAACCGGACGGGCTGAATATCAATCTCAACGTGGGGTCCACCCACCTGGATGCCCTGAAACAGGCAGTCTCTGAGAAGCAGGCTGACATGGGTATTGCTTTCGATGGCGATGGCGACCGTGTGCTGATGGTGGACCGCGACGGCTCCGAGGTGGATGGTGATGAATTGCTGTTTATACTGGCCTCCCAGCGTCATGCCGAAGGTCGGTTGAACGGTGGCGTGGTTGGAACCCTGATGACCAATCTGGGGGTTGAACTGGCGCTGCGTGAGATTGGCATCGAATTCGAGCGTGCCAATGTGGGTGACCGTTATGTGATGGAGCGGCTGCTGGCCAATAACTGGATTATTGGCGGAGAAGGCTCCGGCCATATGGTGATTCGTGACTGTACCAGTACCGGCGACGGTATTGTCTCTGCGTTGCAGGTGCTGTTGGCGGTTCGCCGGTCTGGCAAGACCCTGGGAGAGCTGCGTCAGGGTATGGCCAAGTTGCCCCAGACGATGGTGAATGTGCGGGTGGCCCAGCGATTTGATCCGCTCAGCCGGTCAGACATCGTTGAGGCGATGCGCAGGGCGGAGGCAGATCTGGGTGAGGCCGGCAGAATCCTGTTGCGGGCGTCGGGAACGGAACCCCTGATTCGGGTGATGGCAGAAGGTCAGAATGCCGATGACATTGCCCGGGTTGCCGAGCAGCTGGCCCTTGTCGTGGAGCGTTCAACACCCTGATTTTGTGGAATGGGGCGGGTTGTGCGAGACAAATGTCTGCTGTATAGTTCGCCCTCCCTCAGGTCGGGACGATTGAGATTTGGTATGCGTCGCAAGATCGTAGCTGGAAACTGGAAGATGAACGGGTCGAAAGACCTTGTGCAGCAGCTGGTCGGTCAGGTCCGCGAGCAGGTTGCCAGTCTTGATGCCAGGGCAGAGGTGGTTATCATACCTCCGGCCCTTTATGTTGACTCTGTAGTTGCGCTTTGTGGCTCTGAATTGGTTGCTGGCGTGCAGAACGTCAGCCAGTGGCAGTCAGGTGCCTACACGGGTGAAGTCTCCTCTGATATGGCGAAAGATCTGGGGTGTCAGTACGCCCTCGTTGGTCATTCCGAGCGTCGCCAGTTGTTTGGTGAGTCCGACGAAGTGGTTGCCAGGAAGATCGAGCAGGTTCTGGCATCCGGGCTGACGGCAGTACTCTGCGTCGGTGAGACTCTGGAAGAACGCGAAGCCGGTTCGGCTGAGCGGGTAGTGGCCGGCCAGGTTCAGCAAGGCCTGGCGTCGGTGGCTGGTGAGCAGTGGTCGAACATTGTGGTTGCCTACGAGCCGGTATGGGCGATAGGTACCGGAAAGACGGCGACTGCAGAAGATGCCCAGGCCATGCACGCGGACATTCGCCGGGTGCTTGCAGAGATGGGTGCGCCGTCTGAGACGATTTCAGTACTTTACGGCGGCAGTGTAAAAGCGGATAATGCGGCCGCTCTGTTTGCAGAGCCCGATATTGATGGCGGTCTTATAGGTGGTGCTTCCCTTAAGGCTGAAGATTTTGTAAGTATCTGCCGTGCGTTTCCGGTGGGTGCGTAAGCCAAAACGTTTACGAGAGTCTGTATGGATTGGATGGAAACACTGGTAGTCGTTGTTCACGTCGTGATCGCCGTGGCTCTGGTGGGTCTGGTCCTTATCCAGCAGGGTAAGGGTGCAGATGCCGGTGCTGCTTTCGGTGGCGGTGCCTCCCAGACCGTGTTCGGTAGTCAGGGTAGTGGCAGCTTTCTGACCCGTCTGACCACGTTTATGGCGGTTGTGTTTTTTGTGACAAGTTTTTCGCTGGCAATCTTCGCCAAGCAGCGTGCTGAAGTGGCAGGTGAGGCCGGTATTCCGACAGTTCAGGAATCCCGTCAGGCGCCAGCTGAAGCTGCGCCGGGTATCGAAGAATCTGCAGGTAGCGAAAGCGAGGGTGGGGAGTCTCAGCTCCCTGACCTCGAGTAAAGAATGTTGCCCGGGTGGTGAAACTGGTAGACACGCCATCTTGAGGGGGTGGTAGCGAAAGCTGTGCCGGTTCGAGTCCGGCCCCGGGCACCATATTTGAGTAAGACGGCTTGGAAGTTCCAGGCCGTTTTTTTTGGTCAGTCCTTGACCAGTCTGCACGGCGTCTCTATACTCCGGCGGATATTGGACCTTGCAACAGCGTTGTAGTGTCCAGGCAGGCCAGGTGTCTGTCGGCAGAGGGCAGAGTTGGGTTAGCTTTCTGCGAATTCTTGCAACAAAAGGCCCCATTCATAGGGGCTTTTTGATTAAGGGGCCTGGCGCAAAGGGCCCTGGTGCATAAAAAGGGCTGATCAACAGCCCTTTTTTTGTTTTTGTAGTCCGAAAATCTGAATACGGAGGCGGCGACACTTGTCAGCCAAGCTTAAACAACTGGAAGACATTCTGCGCCCGGTAGTGGAAGGGCTCGGGTATGAATTCTGGGGTATCGAATACCGTTCCCGGGGCTATCAGTCCATGCTTCGGGTGTTTATTGATGATGCGGAAAATGGCATCAGCATTGAAGACTGCGAGAAAGTCAGCCGTCAGATAAGCGGCGTGATGGATGTGGAAGACCCCATCCAGAGTGAATACACCCTGGAGGTGTCGTCGCCGGGTATGGACCGGCCGCTGTTTCGTCTCGAGCAGTATCAGGAATTCGTTGGCCATCAGGTTCAGATCAAGCTGCGCATGGCGTTTGAAGGCCGGCGCAAATTTACAGGCTTGATCAAAGGTATAGAAGGCGATGAAGTCATCGTGGTTGTTGATGACCACGAATACCTGTTGCCTTTTGACAGTATTGAAAAAGCCAACATCGTACCGGTTTTTGAATGACCCATTCGAACAAGACTGTGGATGCATCGATTATATTGAGGGCAGGGCAATCCAATGAGTAAAGAGATCTTGCTGGTAGTAGAATCCGTCTCGAACGAGAAAGGTGTCGAGAAAGACGTGATTTTCGAGGCGATCGAGCTGGCGCTCGCGACCGCTGCCAAGAAGCGTTATGAAGATGAAGAAGCGGACATCCGGGTTGCCATTGACCGCCGCACCGGAGAGTACGAGACCTTCCGCCGCTGGTTGGTGGTGGACAACGACGCCGTTCCAGCGCTGGGTACAGAGCTTACCTTCCAGGAAGCCGAAGAGATCAGTCCAGACCTGAAGCCGGGTGACATCCACGAAGAAAAAGTGGAATCAGTCGCCTTTGGACGTATCGGTGCCCAGGCTGCCAAGCAGATTATTTTCCAGAAGGTTCGCGAAGCTGAGCGCATGAAGATCGTCGACAGCTACCGCGACCGCGTTGGCGAGCTGGTGTCCGGAACGGTCAAGAAGGTGACACGGGACAACGTTATTGTGGATCTGGGTGGCAATGCCGAAGCACTTCTGCCCCGTGAGCATCTGATTCCCCGGGAAACCTTCCGCATGGGCGACCGCGTGCGTTCCCTGTTGCTGGAGATTCGCACCGATCATCGGGGCCCGCAGCTGATCCTGAGCCGTACCGACGCGCAGATGCTGATTGAGCTGTTCCGCATTGAAGTGCCGGAGATTGCTGAGGACCTGATTGAGATCCGTGGTGCAGCCCGTGATCCCGGCTCCCGTGCCAAGATTGCCGTGAAGACCAACGATCGCCGTATTGATCCCGTGGGTGCCTGCGTGGGCATGCGGGGCTCTCGGGTCCAGGCCGTGTCCAACGAACTGGGCGGCGAGCGTGTTGATATTGTGCTGTGGGACGACAACCCGGCCCAGTTGGTCATCAACGCCATGGCGCCGGCCGAGGTTGCCTCCATTGTGATGGATGAAGACCGCCACACCATGGACGTTGCCGTCGCCGAAGACAATCTGGCCCAGGCCATCGGCCGTAACGGCCAGAACGTTCGTCTGGCCACTGAGCTGACCGGCTGGACTTTGAACGTAATGACCGAGGAAGAAGCCGGCGAGCGCCAGGAGCAGGAATACTCTCGCCTGGTTGAGCACTTTACCGCGCACCTGGACGTTGACGAGGAATTTGCCGGTGTCCTGATCGACGAAGGCTTTACCTCGATTGAGGAAGTGGCGTACGTGCCGATGGAAGAAATGCTGGCCATCGATGGCTTTGACGAGGAAACCGTCACAGAGCTGCGCCGTCGTGCCAAAGACGTCCTGTTGAACCAGGCGTTGGCGAGTGAAGAAGCCCTGGAGGGCGCAGAGCCCGCCGATGATCTTCTCAACATGGAAGGCATGGACCGTTCACTGGCGTTCAAACTCGCCGGTATGGGCGTGCGTACGATGGAAGATCTGGCTGAGCAGTCAATTGACGAACTGCTCGAAATTGAAGGTATGGATGAAGAGCGTGCTGGTCAGCTGATCATGACCGCGCGTGCCCCCTGGTTTGAAGACCAGGCCTGATTCGGGAGAGGAGGACCAGTATGGCTGATGTAACGGTAAAACAACTGGCCGCAGATGTAGGCGCTCCCGTGGATCGTTTGCTGAAGCAGATCGTGGAAGCGGGCCTGAAAGCCCGCAGTGAGAACGACGCTGTCACCAGTGATGAGAAGCAGCAGTTGCTGACCTATCTGAGAAAGACCCACGGTGAAGCTCAGGCAGAGCCGAACAAGATCACCCTGAAGCGTAAAACCACCACCACGCTCAAGGCCGGCAAGGCCAAGACCGTGAACGTGGAAGTGCGCAAGCGCCGCACCTATATCAAGCGTGCGGAACTGCAGCCGGAACCAGAGGTTGAAGCACCGAAGCCGGAAGAGGTAGCGGAACAGCCTGTGGCTGAATCCCCGGTGGTCGATGAAGCACCAAAAGTGGCTGCAGAGCAGCAGGAACAGCCAGCAGAAACCGCCGCTCCATCAGAGCCGGCAGCGGCTGAGCCTGTTCAGGAAGAAAAGTCCGAACCCGAACTGGAAACAGCGCCGGAGGACATTCCCATGCCTCCGCCTGAAGACGAAGGTCGGGATCGCAAGCCAAAGAAAAAGAAAGAAAAGGTACGCGAGCGCGGCGACGATATCGAAGAAGGCAAGCCGAAGAAGAAGCAGGCTGGCCATCGCGGCCCTCGCAGCCGTCCGGTTGAAGAACCGCTGGTTATTTCCGAAGACGAGGAAGAAAGCCTTCCTCGTAAGCAGCTGCGGGCTAAAAAGAAACCGAAAGAAAAGCGTCATGCTTTCGAGAGGCCAACCAAGCCCATGGTTAGAGAAGTACAGATTCCGGAAACCATCACCGTCGGTGATCTTGCCCAGCGCATGGCTGTCAAAGCCGCTGATGTCATTAAAACCCTGATGGGAATGGGCGTAATGGCCACGATCAATCAGGCGCTCGATCAGGAAACTGCGGTTCTGGTGACTGAAGAGCTGGGCCACAAGCCCAAAGCGGTCAGCGAAGATGCCTTTGAAGAAGAAGTGCTGAGCGAGATTACCGAGCTGCACGAAGGCAAAGAAAAGATCAAGCGCGCCCCGGTAGTGAGCGTGATGGGTCACGTTGACCATGGTAAGACATCCCTGCTGGATTATATTCGTCGCACCAAGGTTGCGGCTGGAGAATCCGGTGGTATCACCCAGCACATCGGTGCTTACCACGTAGAAACGGATCACGGTATGGTGTCTTTCCTGGATACCCCGGGCCACGCAGCCTTTACCGCCATGCGTGCACGCGGTGCCCAGTGTACGGATATCGTAATCCTGGTTGTGGCCGCAGATGACGGCGTTATGCCGCAAACCAAGGAAGCGGTTCAGCACGCACGCTCTGCCGGTGTGCCGCTGGTGGTAGCCATCAACAAGATGGACAAGGAAGAGGCCGATCCGGACCGCATCAAGAACGAACTGTCTGCCCTGGATGTGATTCCGGAAGACTGGGGCGGCGATGTACAGTTTGTGCCTGTGTCGGCTCATACCGGTCTTGGCATTGATGATCTGCTGGAAGCCGTCCTGCTGCAGGCCGAGATTCTGGAACTTGAAGCGTCACCGGATGCCTCCGCCCGTGGTGTGGTTGTTGAATCCAGCCTGGAGCGTGGCCGGGGTTCTGTTGCGACCGTTCTGGTTCAGAACGGCACCCTGCGCCAGGGCGACATGGTCGTGGCTGGCTCATTCTACGGCAAGGTTCGGGCGATGACCGACGAAGCCGGCAAGCAGGTCAAGGAAGCTGGCCCGTCCATTCCGGTCGAGATCCTTGGCCTGAACGGCACACCGGATGCGGGTGATGAGTTCTTCGCCGTGGCTGATGAGAAGAAAGCCAAAGAACTGGCCGAATTCCGCCAGACCCGCGAGCGCGAGCAGCGCCTGCAGCGCCAGCAGGCCGCCAAGCTGGAGAATATGTTTGAGAACATGGGTAAAGACGAAGTCAAAACCCTTAACGTTGTTCTCAAGACCGACGTTCGTGGTTCCCTGGAGGCCATCACCAAGGCCCTGCAGGACCTGGGTAACGAGGAAGTTCAGGTCAAGATTGTCTCGTCTGGTGTCGGCGGTATTGCCGAGACAGACGTGAGCCTGGCCATGGCCACTAACGCGGTTATCTTCGGTTTCAACGTGCGTGCGGATACCGCTTCCAAGCGCCTGGTGGAGCAGGAAGGTCTGGATCTGCGCTACTACAGCATCATCTATAACCTGATTGATGATGTTAAGTCCGCCCTGACTGGTATGCTCAAGCCAGAATTCCGGGAAGACATCGTGGGTATCGCCGATGTACGGGACGTGTTCCGTTCACCGAAGTTTGGCCAGGTGGCCGGCTGTATGGTGACCGAGGGTACCGTATACCGTAACAAGCCGATCCGCGTACTGCGTGACAACGTGGTTATCTTCGAGGGCGAGCTGGAATCCCTGCGTCGTTTCAAGGATGACGTACCGGAAGTCCGCAACGGTATGGAGTGTGGTATTGGTGTTAAAGGCTACGACGTGAAAGTGGGCGATCAGATCGAGGTGTTCGATCGCGTTCGCGTTGAGCGTCAGCTCGAATCAACGGGGGCCTGATGGCACGGGAATACAGTCGCATAGATCGTATCGGCGATCAGATGCAACGTGAACTGGCCCAGCTCATCCAACGCGAGGTCAAAGACCCTCGCGTTGGCATGGTCACGGTGAATGCCGTCAAGGTCAGCCGTGATCTGGGCTATGCCGATATTTACGTTTCCCTGTTGTCGACCGAAGAGCTTACTGAGCAATCTCCGGAAGTTCAGGATTCCCTGGCGGTGCTCAACAAGGCCTCGGGATTCCTGCGAGGTCAGGTCGGGCGGGCGATGAAGCTGCGGGTGGTACCCCACCTGCGTTTCCACTTCGACAGCCTGCTTAACCAGAGTCGCAAGATGGACCGTCTGATTCGCGAAGCCGTGGGGGATCAGCCCGCTGTTCCTCGCGATGATAACGACGATCCGGTTTCTGATAATCCGGAGCGTGATGCTTGAGCCGAAGACGTAAAGGCCGTGACGTAAATGGCATCCTGGTGATCGACAAGCCCCAGGGTGTCACCTCCAACGGGATTCTGCAGCAGATCAAGCGCCTGTATGGGGCGGCCAAGGCCGGCCATACCGGTGCCCTTGATCCACTTGCTACTGGTGTTTTGCCGCTGTGTTTTGGCGAAGCCACCAAGTTTTCCCAGACCATGCTCGACAGTGACAAGGCGTATATCACTACCGCGCGGTTGGGCATACGGACAGAAACCGGTGATAGCGAAGGCGCAGTGGTTGAAGAAAAACCGGTGCCAGCGTTGACCGAAGCCCAGGTGGAAGCGGTGTTAGAGCGGTTTCGGGGCGATATCCAGCAGGTACCGTCGATGTATTCCGCGCTGAAGCACAAAGGCCGGCCTCTGTACGAGTATGCCCGCGAAGGCATTGAGATCGAGCGCCCGGCGCGTCCTGTCACCATCTACGAGTTGACCCTGTTGGCGGTTCGCGAGCAGGAGCTTGACTTGGCGGTGACCTGTACCAAGGGTACGTATATACGCTCACTGGTTGAAGATATTGGTGCGGTACTTGGGTGCGGTGCCCATGTCAGTGCACTTCGGCGTACCCTGGCCTCTGGCTACACGCTGGAAAATGCTCACGATGTCAAAGACCTGGAAGCCATGCGTGAGCGCGGTGAGAGCCTGGACGGCTTGCTGCTGCCGCCGGAAAGCGCGCTGACGATGTTTCCCGAGCACCGGCTGTCAGGCTCGGCACTGGTATCGATATTGAACGGACAACCGGTTAGAATATCGGGTCAGTCCCTTGAAGGCTTCGTGCGTGTCTACGGCGATCGTAACTTCGTGGGATTGGCAGAAGCTATGCCGGAGGGCGATGACACCAAACTGGTGCCGCGCCGTCTGGTAAAGAACAGCGGCGGGTAACACCACCGCTGATTAGCCGGGCTGTAGAGATGCGCGGTTCGGCCGGATTTATCAGCATCGCAAACCATGAGGTGTAATATGGCACTGTCTGCCAATGAGAAAGCTCAGATCGTTAAGGATTTTCAGCAAGTTGAAGGCGATACCGGTTCTCCTGAAGTTCAGGTTGCACTGCTGAGCGCCAACATCAACAAGCTGCAGGATCACTTCAAGGCCAACAAGCAGGATCACCATTCCCGCCGCGGCCTGATCCGGATGGTAAACCAGCGTCGTAAGCTGCTGGACTACCTCAAGCGTAAAAACGCCGACCGTTACCTGGAACTCATCCAGCGCTTGGGTCTGCGTCGCTAATCCGGTTTAGCGACCTGAAGGCTGGCCCGGGTTTGCCCGGGTACAGCCGCGCTTCTCTCCCACTGTCTGTGTGTACCCGCTCAGGGGATGCCAGACGGTGTTTATACTGCAGTTGATTTGTCAGTGAAACCGAAGGATTTTCTCTGTCTAATGGAAAGCCGATATTGATAGCAGGTTGTTGAAAAGCCCGGGAGCCGCGCACAGTTGGCAGCTCGCCATACCGGGGTTTTGCAACAGCCTGTTAGCTTTCAGACGGGTTGCCTTTCGGTTCACAGATCAGACTGCTGCGGTGGTAAAGAAAACCTGGCGAGGGTGAGTGTCACCCGCTCAGGTATTAACCGTTGAAAAGAGCAGGAGTTTATTGTGGATCTGCAACCACGTAAGAAAACGTTTGAAATGGGTGGCGAAACCTTCACCCTGGAAACGGGTCGTGTTGCCCGTCAGGCAACCGGTTCCGTTCTCGTGTCTACCGGCGATACCGCTGTGCTGGGTACCGTTGTCGGCGCTAAAGAAGCCAAGCCTGGTCAGCCTTTCTTCCCGCTGACCGTTAACTACTTCGAGAAGACTTACGCGGCCGGCAAAATCCCCGGTGGTTTCTTCAAGCGCGAAGGCCGTCCGTCCGAGAAAGAGACGCTGACTTCCCGCCTGATCGACCGTCCGATCCGCCCGCTGTTCCCTAATGGCTACATGAACGAAGTACAGGTTATCTGTACCGTCATGTCTGCCAGCAAGAACCACGATCCTGACATCGCGGCGATGCTGGCGGCCTCTGCTGCGCTGGCGATCTCCGGTATCCCGTTCGATGGTCCTATCGGTGCTGCCCGTGTTGGTTTCACCAACGATAAAGGCTACTTCCTGAACCCCACCTTTGAAGAGCTGGCCAGCTCTGATCTGGACATGGTGGTTGCCGGTACCGAAGACGCCGTACTGATGGTTGAATCCGAGGCCAAAGGCCTGACCGAAGACCAGATGCTGGGTGGCGTACTGTTCGGCCATCAGGAAATGCAGGCGGCCATTACCGCCATCAAGGAATTTGCCGCTGAACACGGCAAGCCGCGCTGGGAGTGGCAGCCTGAAGCCGAAAACACCGAGCTTCTGAATGCCATCAAATCCGAATTCGGTGGTGCCATCGAAGAAGCTTACGCCGTGCGCGACAAGATGGCTCGCTACGAGCGTCTGGGCGAGATCAAGGCTGCCGCCGTTGAAAAACTGGCCGGTGAAGAAGAAGGTCAGCCTTCTGAAGAACTGGTGAAGAAGTATTTCGGCAAGGTTGAGAAGTCTGTGGTTCGCCAGCAGGTTATCGATGGCAAGCCGCGTATCGACGGCCGTGACAACAAGACTGTACGCCCGATCGAAGTGGAAGTTGGCATTCTGCCGTCTGTTCACGGTTCTGCCCTGTTCACCCGTGGTGAAACTCAGGCCATCGTAACCGCCACTCTGGGTACCACCCGTGATGTGCAGATCATTGATGCACTGGAAGGCGAGCGCAAAGACCCGTTCCTGTTCCACTACAACTTCCCTCCGTATTCCGTAGGTGAAGCCGGCCGCGTTGGTACTCCGGGCCGTCGTGAAGTGGGTCATGGTCGTCTGGCCAAGCGTGGTGTTCTGGCGGTTATGCCGACCATTGAAGAGTTCCCGTATGCCATTCGTGCGGTTTCCGAGATCACCGAATCCAACGGTTCCAGCTCCATGGCTTCCGTGTGTGGTTCTTCTCTGGCACTGATGGACGCTGGTGTGCCGATCAAGGCACCGGTGGCTGGTATCGCCATGGGTCTGGTCAAGGAAGGTGACAAGTTCGCCGTTCTGACTGACATCCTGGGTGACGAAGACCACCTGGGCGATATGGACTTCAAGGTTGCCGGTACCAAAGAGGGCGTTACCGCCCTGCAGATGGATATCAAGATCCAGGGCATCACCGACGAGATCATGGAAATCGCCCTGGAGCAGGCCCACGCTGCGCGTCTGCACATCCTGGACGAGATGAACAAGGTGATCTCCACGCCGCGTGCCGAGCTGTCTGAGCGTGCACCGAGCATCACCACCATCAAGATCCATCCGGACAAGATCCGTGACGTTATCGGTAAGGGCGGTTCTGTGATCCGTTCTATCTGTGACGAGACCGGTGCGTCTATTGACCTGGACGACGATGGCAATGTGAAGATCTACGCCGATAACGCAGCAGCTGCACAAGCCGCCGTGAATCGGGTGAAGGAAATCACCGCCGAGATCGAAGTGGGCGCAATCTACAAGGGCCGCGTTGAGCGCATTGTGGACTTCGGTGCCTTCGTTAACATCCTGCCTGGCAAGGATGGTCTGGTGCACATTTCCCAGATCTCTGAGCGCCGTATCGAGAACGTGACAGACGAGCTGAGCGAAGGTCAGGAAGTTCTGGTGAAGGTGCTGGATGTGGACAACCGTGGTCGCGTTAAGCTGTCCATGAAGGAAGTTAAGGAAGGCGAGCAGCCGACTGACTTCGCTGACTGATTTTCAGTTAGTCAGTAGTGAGAAAACCCGCCTTATGGCGGGTTTTCTCGTTTCTGGGCGCTTTGGTTTGGGTGCCGTGCAGAGGTTGGGGGAAGTCCTTTCCAAAAGACGCTACGAGCACATCCATGTGCGCTTCGTTCGGGCCATCCTTGGCCCTCAAGACTTTTGGAAAGGACTTCCCCCAACCTCCGCGCCAAGCATTCTGCAGCATTCCTAGTGTGCTTTCTATTGGCGTTCACCCCCGGATAGAGTGGCTAAAACGTCCCTTCCATGAACTCCAGTACCGCCTCCCGATACGCCGGAAGAACAAACGTCGCGCCATGGGGTGTGTCGGTCCTCAGGAAGTCTTTGGGCTGTTCTGCGGGTTCATACAGTCGCATGCCGTGGTGGAACGGGATAATGCCGTCACGGGCGCTGTGGATGATTTTGACGGGGACCGGGGCGATGTTGGCGATGCGGTCTACACCTTCATAGTCGTCGGTGATGCTCCAGCTCAGGGGGATCTGAAACGGCCAGGTGAGCCAGAACTCGCCGAGTTTTTCACGGGCGATCAGGCGGAAGCCGGAGAAGGTGCCGTCTAGGATCACGCCGCTGAGTTGGGGTTGTTCGCTGCGCTGTACCCATTCACTGGCCAGGGCGATGCCGAGGCCGCCGCCGAGGCTTTGGCCGAGGAGGAACAGGGGATGGTCGTTTTCGGGGTGGCGTTCTGCGAGCCAGCGCAGGCCGGTTTCGGTGTCGTGCAGGGCGCCTTCTATGTCTGGCGCGCCGGTGGATTGGCCGTAGCCCCGGTAGTCTATGGCAAATACGTTATAGCCTTGCTCCGGCAACCAGGCGACGTTGAGGATGTGGGCGCTGACGTTCTGGGCGTTGCCGTGCAGGTAATAGACCGTGCCTTTGGCGGGTTCTTCTGTGAGGGCGGGCAGCCACCAGCCGTGGAGGGTTTCGCCATCGGCGGTGTCCAGGTAGATGTCTTCATACTCCAGGTTCAGGCGGTCCGGGGTGATGTAGGTTACCTTGTCCGGGTAGAAGAACACGCTGCTGCAGCCGGTTTGCAGCAGGGCGATCAAAGCCAGCAGGGTGAGTGTTGCCGGCCGCTTGTTCAGCCTGAAGCGCGTCAGAAATACGCGTGGATGCCAGCCTGCCATATGCTTTGGTACCTGTCGAAGTGGTCTTCCCGGGTGAATTCGGCAAACAGGCTGAATTCCCGGCCTATGTGCAGATTGCCTTTCACGTACAGCTGGTCTTGCCGGTGTTGGCTGCTGATGATCCAGGCCTTGGTTTTGGCGCCGGCCAGAAGGCTAAACCGGTTGTTCTGGTGCAGCAGGCCCAGGTCAGCGCCCGGAGCGAAGTCGTAGCCGCGGCGGATGTCATCGTCGATTTCCAGGTCGGCGGTGGCGACGGCGAAGGCTTGGGTGTTGTAGTTCAGGCTCCAGCTCCCACCGGCACCGCCCTCCAGGTAGGGCGTGAGCACTCGCTGTGTGCCGGTGTCTGTGCGCCGTCCGCCGAAGCCTACCTGCCAGGAAATGGGTGAGAAGAACTGGTTGCGAGGGCTCAGGGATCGGATCTCCACACCCACAATCTGTTCCACCTGAAGTTCATCATTGTCATGGTACAGCCGCGCGTCCAGCCGCAGGAACTGCAGCTGGGCACCGGAGCGGTAACCTTCCGGCGGGTCCAGTACGTCATGGTAGGCCGGGCGCAGGGTGAGCTGGGTGAATTCGGCGTGGTCCAGTTGGCCACTGCCGAGGCTTACTCGAAAAGTGTCGTGGCCCTGATCGTCGCGAACCACAGGCTCCGGGACAGGAGGTATCTCCTTTGCATTGTCTATCCGGCTGCGTGAAACCAGCAACTGATGTGACAAGGGGGCCGCGAATTCCCTCGGCCAGCTCCTGGCTTCGCTTTGATAGCGCACGTAATCGTAGGTGGCGTCCAGCACCCAGGCCTTTTCCTGGTCGGAGAGCTCTTGCATCTCCGGGCCATCTACCTGCACATAGCCATTGGCGATGGCAGCAGCCAGGGTTTGATGGTCCCGGGGCAGGGTATCGAGGCTGTGGCTAACGGCCGTAGCAGCCGAGGGCCGGTAATGAATGCTCTCGACAAGGTTGGCGTCCCGCACCCAGCGTACCGTGTCGGATGGAATGGCGTGTGTGCTGACTTCACCCAGCAGGTTGGTGCCCGGGCGCGCGGCATCAATCAGTGCCAGCAAGCGATAGGCGCAGTTCTCGTCAAAGAAGTAGTAATCGAAGTTTTTGTCCTGAATCTCCCAGGTGTGGGCCAGCATGGTGTCTACTTCCGGCTGGGTCAGGTTCAGGGTGTATTCCCATAAGTCCCGGTGTTCGATGTCGTTATACAGCCGGATCATCTCGTAATAGGGCCGGATGGAGGTAATCCCGGGATAACCGCCGAAAATACCCCGGTAGGCAAACAGCAGCTCGCTGTCGTGCTCGGCGGCGTCCGCTGCGTAAGAAATGGTATTGGCCAGCAGCAGGTCGGCTTCTTCATCCTCCTGGGGTGGGTCCAGTCGAAGGAAGGTGTGGCCGAACATGGACGATGGGCTGTTCAGATACGAGGCGGCGAATACCAATGTGACCTTCTCGGTGTTCAGTTCGGCCGCCCACTCGTCATAAGCGGGGCAAACTACAGGATCAGCGGGCAGGTCGAGCTGTTCCCGAAGCCAGGCATCCCGGGCAGGAAAACGGCATCGGGCGTGATCGTTGCCTTCGCCTGGCTCCTGAATAGCGGCAAGCGTTGCTTCCAGTTCTTCCCTGGGTGAGGTTTTGCCGTTCTCGCTCAGAAAAAACGCAGAGTCGTCCGCCTGACTGGTGTAGCCGGCGCCAAATCGGTCAGGCTGGTAGTGACCAAGGGTCAGCCATACCGGGTGCTGGTGAAGTTCATCGGGTGCAACGGCAAGGGCGGCCTGGGCCGAGAGTGAGCATGCAAGCCATAGAGCGGCCTGCCGGGGGCGCAAGATGTTACCCATAGGGGAGATCAGAGTCCGGATTGCGATTGGGTGCAGGAGGGCGCCATCCGTGGCGCCGCGTCAATCCTTTGGGAATGCGTTATTACGCAGCCACGTACTTGCTCAGAGACTCGTTCTGCTCAAGCAGGGAAACGATAGCATCTACCGCTTCACCAGAGGTGGTGTCAGAGTTCGGGAAAATGCTGGCAAAGTTGTCTTGCAGCACTTTACGGAAGGCCTCACGGTCAGCCGCGTCTACACCCAGCAGTACCGCCAGGGTTTCCAGGTTTTCACCGGAGCCACGGGACATGTCACGGGCAACCTTGTCGATGTTGCTGTCCATGTACATGGCCATGGACTGAACAGACTGGTTAGTCTGGCAGCCGAGGGTACCGGTAGTCATACCGAAAGTCTGGTTACCGAAGGTTCCGTTGGTGGTGGCGGCCAGCACGTGCGGCGCAACGCCGGACTGTCCTTTCCAGATCATGGCGCCTACGCCACAGCCAGGCTGAGCGAATGCCATGGAGGAAGCACCAAGAAGAATTGCACCTGCGATCAGTTTTTTCATTATCCACTCCTTTATGTGGTTTTTTGCTTTCGTCGCATACCCTGCAACCTGTAAGTCCTGAATCGGCTGCAAGCTAACGGCCCCGATATGGTTACCGGTGATTGGTGTGACCGTTGGGTTGAGTATAGATCAAAACCCGTATTAGGGAAGGATTCCAAGAGATGGATCAAAGAGTTATTGACTTCCATCGCCATTTATCCTGTCGCCATTGGCGACAAGTAATGATGTTATCCACCCAGATACGCCTCCCGTACCTCCGGATTGGCCAGCAGGTTCTTGCCGGTGTCATGTAGCCGAATGCGCCCGGTTTCCAGCACATAACCCCGGTCGGCCAGGTTCAGGGCCTGATGGGCGTTCTGTTCCACCAGGAACACGGTGATGCCTTGCTCACGAAGGTGGCCGATAATCTCGAAGATCTGCTTGATGATAATCGGCGCCAGGCCCAGTGACGGCTCGTCCAGGATGATCATCCGGGGTTTGCTCATCAGTGCCCGGCCGATGGCGAGCATTTGTTGCTCGCCGCCAGACATCGTGCCGGCCCGCTGGTGTTCCCGCTCCTTCAGGCGGGGGAACAGCTCGTACACGTGATCCTGGCTTTTACGGATCTCGGCCTTGGTGTTGAAGAACCCACCCATGGCCAGGTTCTCTTCCACGGTCAGCCCGGAGAACACCCGTCGGCCTTCTGGCACAATGGCGATGCCGGACCGCATGATGTTAGAGGTGGCTTCATTGGTAATATCCCGGCCTTCCAGGATAACCCGCCCGGCGCTTGCCTGGGGGTTGCCGCAAACGGTCATCAGCAGTGTGGTTTTACCCGCGCCGTTTGCACCGATCAGCGAAACAATCTCTCCCTTGTTTACTTCTACCGATACCCCGTGCAAGGCCTCGATCTTGCCGTAGTGGGTATGCACATCTTCCAGTACTAGCATGGTGTTTCCTCAGGCCTCGCCCAGATAAGCTTTGATAACGTCGTCGTTCTGGCGCACTTCGTCCGGCGTGCCGGCCGCCAGGGGGCGGCCCTGGTTAATCACGGTAATCCGGTCGGAGATGTCCATCACCAGGCTCATGTCGTGCTCGATCAACAGTACCGAGACGTTATAGTCCTCTTTGAGGCTGACAATCAGCTGATTGAGGTCTTTGGTTTCTGCAGGGTTCAGGCCGGCGGCTGGTTCATCCAGCATCAGCAGTTTGGGCTCGGTGACCATGCAGCGGGCAATCTCCAGCCTTCGTTGCTGGCCGTAGGCCAGATTGCCGGCATCCCGGTTGGCAAGATCAAGCAGGCCCACCCGCTCCAGCCAGTAGGCCGCCCGGTCCAGGGATTTCTGCTCCCGTGAACGGTAGTTGGGGGTTTTAATCAGTCCGGACAGCAGGTTGGTGTTCAGATGCCGATGCTGGGCCACCAGCAGGTTTTCCACCACGGTCATTTTGTTGAACAGGCGAACGTGCTGAAAGGTTCGCACCATGCCCAGCCGCGAGATTTTGTAGTCGGGCTTGCCTTGCACCTCTTTGCCTTCGAACAAGATCTTGCCACCACTGGGCTTGTAGAACCCGCTGATGCAGTTAAATACCGTGGTTTTGCCGGCACCGTTTGGCCCGATGATAGAAACGATTTCGTGTTCCTGCACATCCAGGCTCACCTGATCGACGGCCAGCAGGCCGCCGAAGCGCATGGACAGATTTTTTACATCCAGCATGTCTGTCACTCCTGCCGTTTCAGTTCAATGTGAATCCGCCGCATGGGCATCAGGCCCTGTGGTCGCCACACCATCATCAACACCATGGCTGCACCGAACACCAGCATGCGGTAGTCGGCAAACTCACGGGCGAGCTCCGGCAGTATGGTGACCGCAATGGCGGCGAGTATGACGCCGATTTGCGAGCCCATGCCGCCGAGCACAACAATGGCCAGAATGATGGCGGATTCAAGGAACACGAACGACTCCGGGCTGATAAAGCCCTGCTTGGAGGCAAACACGGTGCCCGCAAAGCCGGCAAAGAACGCGCCGATGGTGAACGCTGAAAGCTTCACCGCGGTGCGGCTCAGGCCCAGTGAGCGGGCGGCAATTTCATCTTCCCGCAGGGCTTCCCAGGCCCGGCCCACTGGCATACGCATCAGTCGGCGAATCACCAGAGCGGTGATCACCGCCAGTACCAGGGCTATCAGGTAGAGGAAAATCACTTTGTGCTCGCCGCTGTAGGCAATACCAAAGGTTTCGTGGAACGAGGTATTGCCTTCTTCCTTAACGCGCCGGCCGAATTCCATGCCGAACAGAGTGGGCTCGGGAATGCCACCAATACCATTTGGGCCGCCGGTAATGGAGGTCCAGTTATTCAGTAGAATCCGGATAATCTCCCCGAAACCAAGGGTCACGATGGCCAGGTAATCGCCCCGCAATCGCAGTACGGGAAAACCCAGTACCAGACCGAACAGGGCGGCGAGCAGGGCACCGATGGGCAGGGCCATCCAGAACGAAATGCCCATGTACTGGGACAGCAGGGCAAAGGTATAGGCGCCCACGGCATAGAAGGCGACGTAGCCAAGATCGAGCAGGCCGGCAAGACCAACCACCACGTTCAAGCCCAGCGCCAGCATGACGTAGATCAGCACCAGAGTCGCCAGATCCACCGAGCCCCTGGACACGAAAAACGGCCAGAACAGGGCCAGCACAATGATGCCGGTCAGTGCCCAGGACTCCAGTTTTACCCGCTTGGCCTGGGGCATGGGTTCACGGCCTGCCAGTGGGTTCAGCGCTGGCAGTTTGCCGAGATTTCCCATGATGGTGTCGCGATACAGCTGGAAGAAAAACACTATGGCGGCGGCTACGAACACCGAGATAATGGTGCTGGCATCGGCGCCTTCCAGGCCGACCCGGGTGCCCCGGGCAACCAGGTTAAGGCCCAGGATGGGGAAGGCGATGACCATGGTGACCACCGCGCAGAACAAGGCATGTTTGAAGTTGTGTGCTGCCATCAGATCTTCTCAACCTCCGGTTTGCCCAGCAGTCCGGTGGGTTTGAACAGCAGAATCAGAATCAGAAGGCTGAACGACACCACGTCTTTGTACTCTCCGCTCAGATAGCCGGAGGTCATGCTTTCGGCAACGCCCAGAATCAGCCCGCCCAGCATGGCGCCGGGGATGCTGCCGATGCCGCCGAGCACCGCCGCAGTAAAGGCTTTCAGGCCGGCGATAAAACCGAACAAGGGGTCCACCGAGCCGTAGTACATGCCCAACAGCAGGCCGGCCACCGCAGCCAGCGCGGCGCCAATCACGAAGGTGGCGGAGATGATGCGGTTGGTATCAATACCCAGCAGGTTGGCCATGCCCAGATCCTGGGACACGGCCCGGCAGGCGCGGCCGATGCGCGAACGGGAAATAAACAGCGAAAGGATGGTCATGCAGACCAGGGTTGTGATGAAGATGGTGATCTGCATGTAGGAAATCGACAGCTGGAAACCTTCGCCTGTACCAAAGCGGAAGCTGCCATCAATCAGCGCCGGGAAGCCAATGTTGCGGGAACCCTGCGCCAGGTGCACGTAGTTCTGCAGGAAGATAGACATGCCGATGGCGGAGATCAGTGGAATCAGCCGGTGCCGGCCGCGTACTGGCCGATAGGCAACCCGTTCCACAGCCCAGCCCATGGAGCTTGAAACAATCATGGCGCAGATCAGCGCGACGATCAGCACCAGCGGTAACCAGGCAATGCCCAGGGTGGCGAGGCCGGTGATGGCGATCAGCGCGGTGTAGGCACCGATCATGTAGATCTCACCATGGGCGAAGTTGATCATGCCGATGATGCCGTAAACCATCGTATAGCCGATGGCGATCAGGGCATAGGTGCTGCCGATCGTCAGCCCGTTGATGAGCTGCTGCGAGAAATAAAGGAGGTCTTGCATCTGTGTGGAACTCCGAATGCCTGCTGCCCGCACTCCTTGTCCCTTTGACGGGGTGTCCGTCAGGTAGCCAAGCGGGTCAGCAGAAGCCCAGAAAAACACCTTCCCCCGGGTTACGGCGAGAAGGTGTTCTCATAATGACCGTCTGTAAACGATGTTGGCTCAGTTGACCGGAGTCTTGCTGCCGTCGGAGTGCCATTCGTAGACGACAAACTCGAAGGACTCCATATCGCCCGCCTGGTTGTACTGAACGGTACCGATGGGCGTTTCGAAAGTGCCGGCGCGCAGGGCCTTGGCTACTTCAAACGGATCTTTGGTACCAGCCTGCTCGATGCCATCGGCAACCAGCTGAACAGCTGTATAGGAGGTGAGAACAAATGGGCCGGATGGGTCTTCACCCTTGTCAGCGAAGGCGGCTACCAGATCCTGGTTCTCTTCTTTCTCGTCAAAGCTGGGTGGCAGGGTAACCAGCAGGCCTTCGGCGGCTTCGCCGGCAATGGTGTTGATGTCTTTGTTGCCAACGCCTTCAGGCCCCATGAACTTCGCGTTCACGTCCGCCTGGCGTGCCTGGCGAAGGATCAAGCCAAGCTCCGGGTGGTAGCCGCCGTAGTAGACGAAATCCACGTTGGCCTGCTTGATCTTGGTAACCAGTGACGAGAAGTCTTTGTCACCGGCGGTGATGCCTTCAAACATGGCCACTTCCACGCCGGCATTGCGCAGGGTGTCACGCACCGCCGTGGCAATGCCTTCACCGTACTGCTGTTTGTCGTGGATGACAGCGACCTTATTCGGGTTCTGGCTGACGATGTACTCACCGGCGACCGGGCCCTGCATGCTGTCCAGGCCGATGGTGCGGAATACCAGCTCATAACCACGCTGGGTAATTTCCGGGCTGGTTGATGCCGGGGTAATCATCAGAATGCCTTCGTCTTCATAGATATCAGACGCCGGCTGGGTGGAGCTGGAACACAGGTGGCCCACCACGTATTGAACACCTTGGTTGACCAGGCGGTTGGCAACGGTGACGGCCTGCTTGGGGTCGCACACGTCATCCACTTCCACGCCTACCAGTTGTTCGCCCATGACGCCGCCGGCAGCATTGATGCGTTCAATGGCCATGCGTGCGCCAGAAAACTGCATATCACCATACTGGGCAACGGGGCCGGTCATCGGGCCGGCAATACCAATTCGGATTTCAGCGGCGGCCTGGCCGGCGGCCATCAGGGCAACAGAAGCGCCTACAGCGGTAGCGAGTTTCTTAACGGACATGTTCATCGTGATGTTCCTGTTTGTTCAGGGTTATTGTTATGTTCTCAGAGACTTAAACAAACACCACAGCCAGCTGCTTGTCAAGCAGATCGGGCCAGGGTTTGCTCTGGAACACAGCGTCGCTTTCCAGAGTGGGATTAGCAAGCTCTGTGCCGGTATCTTCGATGCTATGCGTCTGTGCTGTCGTCCTGATCGCTGAAGACCAGAGTCCTGTAACTTTCGTGATCGTGCAGTGGCTCGAAACTGGGGTCGACGGAGGCATCGTCCCGGTAGGCTTCAGAGATGTCGATGGCCTTCTCCAGGGTGCTGACGGCGTCTTCCCAGCGGCCAATCTCCGCGTAGGCGCAGGCCAGCTGGTAATGGGCGTGGCCGTTATCCGGGGCCAGCTTCAGTGCCCGTTGGCACAAGCTGATGGCCCACAGGGGTTCACGCATTTCCAGCACGGCGTCGGCTTTGTAGCTCAGGGCTTCCACATCATCAGGGCGTAGATCCAGAATCTGGTCGTAGGCGGAGATCTTGTTTTGCTGGGAGGTCTCCTGGCTTGCCTTCAACCAGAGCGCGTGCACCTCGTTAGTGCGTTCAATTTCTGCCTGGTTCTGGTGAATAATCTCGGATTTCTGCTGCAGCTGCTCTTCGATGGACTTCAGGCGCTTCTCGTACTCCACCACCAGTTCATTCACCCGTTTCTCTGCCAGGCTGGTGAGCTGGTTGCGCATGTCGCGGATCGAGTTCCAGCCAATCACCACCAGAATGGAGGTGGCGCCGGCGATCAGATAGAAGAAGTAGGTAACAGTGTCGGTGGCGTACGACATGGTCTTATCGGCAACCGACAATTCCTTTTCGACCACCTTTTCGATCAACTCGGCCCGGGTGTCCTGCATTTCCTTTCGCAAGGCTTTGGATTCGTCCAGTAGGTACAGCTCCACAAACGGGGTGTACATGGGTTTTTCAAGGGTTCTGATGCTTTCCTCGACATCTTCTGCTGTCAGTTCCTTATCCGGCCCAAGTTGTTCCTGCTGGGCCTGAGTGGCGCTGGCGAATGTAATGGCAAGAGCGAATGCGAGGTAGAACCTGATCATCAACCGTTTCCGTATTGTGTGTGAGTTGCAAGCTGCTGACCATAGCATAGTGGCTGGCGGAAATAATGCTGCATTGGTGGTTGGTGCGTGAGCGTCCGCCTCGGAAGCAAGCTAGGTAATACTGCCCACTTGCAATCGGCAGTGCAAAGACCTCTAATATTTAGAGGCATAAATAACGGGCACATTCTGGAGCAGTCGTGTGAATAATTACGAGCAGGTGTTGGTAGCGCTTCGGCGGGTTATCCGGGCGACGGATCTTCATTCCAAGCGGTTAAGCAAGCACGCCGGGCTGACCGGCCCGCAGCTGCTGATCATGCGCACCATCCGGGATATGGGGGAAGTGACTATCGGCACCATCGCCGAAAATGTCAGCCTCAGCCAGGCTACCGTAACCACCATCCTGGACCGCCTTGAACTTCGCAAGCTGGTATACCGCGTGCGCAGCACTCAGGACAAACGCAAAGTACACGCGCACCTGACCGAAGAAGGCGCCGAGATACTCGCCCGCGCCCCCAACCCGCTGCAGGAAGACTTCATCGCCAAGTTCCAGAGCCTGGCCGAATGGGAGCAGACCATGATCCTGGCCTCATTGCAGCGAGTAGCGAACATGATGGATGCCGACGACATTGATGCGTCGCCGGTGCTGACCGTTGGCTCTGTGCTCAAGGATGATGGCTGGAAGGAAAAAGCCTGACTGGGGCTTGTCCTAAGGGTCTGTCCCCGAATGGGGACTGACCCATTTTGGACCCATGGGTTTGAGTTTGGCTAGGGGTCTGTCCCCGAATGGGGACTGACCCATCTTGGAACCAATGGGTTCTAGTTTGGCGGCATGGACGGGCAAAAGTGGGTCAGTCCCCTTTGGGGACAGACCCCTGAGACAGCCCAAAAACCTAATGCACACTAGACCCCTGCCTCGGCTTATTCCCAAAACACACCTGAAACACATCGTTGTAGTGCTTGGCAAAATTCACCGATATCCCTTCCTTCAGGTACTCCGGCAATTCCTCATAATCCCCGCGGTTTGCTTCCGGCAGTATCAGGTTATTGATCTTCTGCCGCCGCGCCGCGATCACCTTCTCCCGAATGCCACCCACCGGCAACACCTGCCCGGTTAGTGTCAGCTCTCCGGTCATGGCGATGTTCTGCTGCGGGGCTTCTTTGCGGGCGATGGAGAGCAGGGCGGTGGCCATGGTGACGCCGGCGCTCGGGCCGTCTTTCGGGGTGGCGCCTTCCGGTACGTGCAGGTGCACGAAGGATTTATCGAAGAAGGTCGGGTCTCCCTTGAAACGCTTCAGGTTGGAAGACACAAAGCTGTAAGCAATCTCTGCCGATTCCTTCATCACATCCCCCAATTGCCCGGTGAGCTTGAAGCCCCGTTGGCTGGTGTGAATGCGGGAGGCTTCGATACTCAGTGTGGCGCCGCCCATGGCGGTCCAGGCCAGGCCGGTGACCACGCCGGTGCCTTTCAGAGATTTCTCTTTCTTGAACGCCGGTTGTCCCAGGTAACTCACCAGATCAGACACCCCTACTTTCACTGGCTCATCCGGGTTTTCCAGCAGCCTCACAATGCCCTTGCGGATAATCTTGTGCAGCAGTTTTTCCAGGTTCCGCACACCGGCTTCCCGGGCGTAACCTTCAATCACCTGGCGGATCGCCGCATCGGTAATGTTCAGCTGTTTTTTCAGCAGCCCGGCCCGTTTCAGCAGGCGTGGCAGCAAGTGGTGCTTGGCGATGGCCAGCTTCTCTTCGCCGATGTAGCCAGACAAGCGAATCACATCCATCCGGTCCAGCAGGGGCCGGGGAATGGTGTCCAACTGGTTGGCGGTGCACACGAACAGCACCTTGGACAGGTCCATGCGCACGTCCAGGTAATGGTCCAGGAATTCCCTGTTCTGTTCCGGGTCCAGTGTTTCCAGCAGGGCAGAGGCCGGGTCGCCTTGATAGGAACTGCCGATCTTGTCGATCTCATCCAGCATGATGACCGGGTTGGCCACCTTGCTGTCTTTCAGGGCCTGAACGAACTTGCCGGGCATGGCGCCGATGTAGGTGCGGCGGTGGCCCTTGATCTCGGCTTCATCGCGCATGCCGCCGACACTGAACCGGTAAAACTCCCGGCCCAGGGCGTCTGCCACCGAATGGCCAATGGAGGTTTTGCCTACGCCCGGCGGGCCTACCAACAACAGTATGGAACCACTCACTTCACCCTTGAAGGTGCCTTCGGCCAGGAACTCAATGATGCGATCCTTCACATCGTCCAGACCATCGTGGTCTCGGTCCAAAATGCGGCGGGCTTCGGCCAGGTCAAAATGGTCTTCGGAATGCACACCCCAGGGCACCTGGGTAATCCAGTCCAGATAATTGCGGGTAACGCCGTATTCCGGGGAGCCCTGTTCCAGTACCTGCAGTTTCTGGATTTCATCCTTGAACCGCTCTTGCACTGCCTCCGGTGGATTCAGCTTGGCCATGCGCTCTTCAAAACGCTCCACGTCCGCGGTCTTGTCGTCCTTGGCGATGCCCAGCTCCCGCTGGATGACCTTCAGCTGCTCCCGCAGGAAGAATTCCCGCTGGTGCTTCTGCACCTTCTCGTTCACTTCCTCGTTGATCTCGGATTGCAGGCGGGCCACTTCCTGCTCTTTACGCATCAGCAGCAGGACTTTCTCCATGCGCCGGAGCAGGGGCACGGTATCCAGCACATCCTGCAATTCGCGACCCGGGGCGCTGGTCATGGAGGCGCCGAAATCCGCCAGGGGTGAACTGTCTTCCGGGCCAAAGCGGGACAGGTACTGCTTCACTTCCTCACCATACAGAGGGTTGGTGCGCAGCAATTCCTTGATGGCAGCGATGATGGCCAGAGTGTAGGCCTTGAGCTCATCCGCCGGCTCCTCTGGCTCTTCCGGGTATTCCACTTCCACCAGGTAGGGTGGGCGGCGGCGCAGCCACTGAACAATCCTGAACCGCTGCATGCCCTGGGCAATAAACTGCACCTTGCCACCTTCGCTCTGGGCGTGGTGAACCTTCACCGCACACCCCATGGTCTCGAGGTCATCGCTGGCGGGAATGCCGGTGTCGGACTCCGGATCTTCCACAAAGCAGATGCCCAGAACCTTGTGGTCGGTTTCACCCACCCGCTTCAGGGTTTCCTGCCAGGGGTCCTGGTTCACCACCACGGGCTGTACCTGCGCCGGAAAGAACGGCCGGTTCGACACCGGCAACACATACATACGCCGCGGCCTGGCCTGTTGAGGCAAGACCAGGCTTTTGCTGTTCTCGTCTTTGCCGATGTACTCGGTCACATCTTCTTCAAATTCTTCCAGGGAGTCTGTGCGGTTCTCGTCATTCATACCGTGCTGCTCTCAAGGCTGAGTGGTTAAAGACCTATGTGACGACGAAAGCCAGGTTTTCAAGCTTTCAGGCGTTGCTAGAAAGCTTGGAATGTAATTACAATGTAGTTATCCATGGAGGGTGAATATGAATTTTGAATGGGACGAAAGGAAGGCGCTGATCAACCAGGATAAGCATGGCGTCAGTTTTCAGGAGGCGCGTACTGTTTTCTATGATGAGTATGGCTTGATTATTCCTGATCCTGACCACTCTGAGTTGGAGGATCGGTTTCTGATTCTGGGGCGCAGTGAGTCGCTCCGGTTGCTTGTGGTTTGTCATTGTTATCGACAGGATGATCAAACCATCAGGTTGATTTCTGCACGCAAAGCGACGAAGCATGAGTCTGGCTATTACAGGGCCGGGAGGCGAGGACTATGAGAGACGAATACGACTTTTCAGAGGCGAAAAGAAACCCCTACGCCAAGGCGTTGAAAAAGCAGATCACAATTCGGGTGGACGAAGATGCGCTGGGATACTTCAAGGCATTGGCCGAAGAATTGGGCGTGCCTTATCAGAGCCTGATCAATCTTTATCTGCGGGACTGCGCGCAGGCTCGAAGGAAGCCGGATCTGCACTGGAAATGAAGCTGGTGACTTGATTTTGTGCTCCTAGCCCCAATACCGGACGTATCAAATTCATTTCAGCTTCGGGTAACTGTATGACCGCTTCGCCGTACATCTTCGACGCCACCGCCGACAACTTTCAGCAGAAAGTAATGGAAGCCTCCGCCACCACCCCAATCCTGGTGGACGTATGGGCCGAATGGTGCGCGCCTTGTAAGCAGCTGATGCCGATTCTGCAGAAGCTGGCGGAGGAGTATCAGGGGAATTTCCAGCTGGCCAAGGTGAATGCAGACGAACAGCAGGAGCTGACGGCTTCCCTGGGTGTGCGCAGCCTGCCCACGGTGATTCTGGTGAAGAATGGCCAGGCGGTGGATGGTTTTAACGGTGCCCTGCCGGAAAGTGAGATCCGCAAGGTGCTGGAAAAGCACATCGACGCGCCGTCTGAAGACCCTTACGAGAAAGCCCACGCCCTATGGGAAGCCGGTGATGTAGACGGTGCCCTGGCCATCCTCACCGAGATGAACCAGAAAGACCCGGAAAACCTGGATGTGCTGATCGACCTGGCCCAGCTGAAAGCCGAGCAGGGCGATCTCGACACCGCCGAGCAGGTGCTCAACAGCCTGCCGCCGGAAGAGAAACTGCAGCACAAGGCCAAGCAGCTGGCAGCGCGGGTGAAGTTTTTGAAGCAGTCCGGTGAACTGCCGGCGCAGTCGGAACTGGAGGCAAAGCTGGAAGCCAATCCGAAAGACCCGGAAGCCCTGCACCAATTGTCCCTGCACAAGGTACTGCAGGACAAAAACGCCGAAGCCATGGATCTGCTGATTCGCCTGATGCAGTCAGACAGCACCTACAAAGACGGTGTCGCCAAGACTACGCTGGTGGAACTGTTCGAGAAGCTGGGTAACAACAATCCGGATGTGCGTACCTACCGCCGTAAACTCTACACCCTGATGCACTGACAACGGATGGTAGGCCTGGCTGTCAACGTCAGGCCAGCAACGCCACCGATTTGATCAGCGCGTACACCTGCTTGCCCGTTGCCAGCCCCAGTTGCTGGACAGCCCGGGCGGTGATTTCCGCCAACAGCAGTTGACCGTCCGCCGTTCGGCAGGCCACCACGCAACGGTTGTCCCTGGGCGGGTCTATGCGTTCGATGGTCACCGGCAGGTGGTTCTGAATGCTGATGTGTTGAGGGTCTACCAGAGACAAACTGACGTCCCGGGCAAGAATGCTAATCCGGGTTCTGTCCATCCCGGCTGCCGGCGCAGAACTTGTTAACCACAGCCGAGCCTCCGGCGGGCCAAAAGGCCGGGCGTTGTCTTCCCCCGCCTCACCTAGAGTTCCCTCCAGCACTGAAGCCGCACCCGCATCATCGAACAACGGGGAGTCTGGCCGGGCCAGGGCCTCCCGCAAGGTTTCCACGTTTTGAATCTGGCCGTTCTGCATGAACACCACCCGGTCTGCCAGCCGGGTGACCTCATCCGGGGAATGGCTGACCATGATAATCGGCACCCCGGATTCCGCCGCCATGCGAGACAGAAACGGCATGATTTCCCGTTTGGTCTGGGTATCCAGCGCCGCCATAGGTTCGTCCAGTAGCAGCAACTGGGGGCTGATCAACAACGCACGGCCAAGGGAAAACCGCTGGCGCTGGCCCCCGGAGAGCTGATCAATCCGCCGGTCCAGCAGGTGCTCAATTCCCAGCATGGCGGTTACTTCATCCGGGTGAAGCCGACGTTGCTCCGTCGGTGTTCGTTGGTATCCGTAAAGCAGGTTTTCCCGAGCGGACAGGTGAGGGAGCAAGCTGTGTTCCTGAAACACCAGGCCAATCCTGCGCTTGTGCAGGGGAAGAAACTGCCGGCCCCGTTGCCAGTGCTGCCCGCCAAAGCGCACCACCGCACCCCGTGGCCGTTCCAGGCCGGCGATAATGCGCAGCAGGGTGGTTTTGCCACAACCGGAGCGGCCAAACAGCGCGGTGACACCCTCCAGCGGTAGCTCATGGTTAACCTTGAGCTCAAAGTCCTTGCCGTGGCGAAGGTGTCCCTGCAGGTACAGGGTCATAGCTTGGCGACCTCGAACCGGCGGTTAATGCTGTACACCACAAACAAAGTGGCAAAGGCGAAGATTAATAACATCAGCGACAGGCTGTGGGCGGCATCGTAGTTCATGGCCTCGGCGTGATCGTAGATCAAAACCGACAGCACCTTGGTTTCACCCGGAATGCTGCCGCCGAGCATCAAAATAACGCCGAACTCTCCCAGGGTGTGGGCGAAGGTCAGGGTGGCTGCCACCACAAAACCGCCCCGACTGAGGGGGAAGATCACCGTTCGGAACCGGTCCCAGGCGCCGGCGCCCAGGCTGCTGGCCACCTCGACCGGGCGCCGGCCCAGGTTGCGAAAGGCTTCGGTCAGCGGTTGCACGGCAAAGGGCATGGAATAGATAACCGAGGCAATCAGAATCCCCTCAAACGAAAACGCCAGGTGCTGAAAACCCAAGTCCTGAAGGGTTTGACCCACTACGCCCCGGGGCCCAAGAGTGATCAGCAGATAGAACCCCAGCACGGTGGGCGGCAGCACCAATGGCAGCGCCACAATGGCCTGCACAACGGTACGAAATTGAGTGCGCCCCTGCGCCAGCCACCAGGACAAAGGTGTGGCCAGCAATAACAGAATGATGGTGGTGTACAGGCAGAGCTTGAAGGTGACTTCAATGGCCTGCCACTCTGCGGGGCCGAGTTGAAACATTGGGGTCCTTTCAGGTGAAGATGCCGGTTGGCCGTGCGCCGGTCAGGGCATCACAAATCCGTATTGCTCCATTATAGAGTGTGCCTGCTCGGTGGCCATGAAATCAGCAAAGTGCATGGCCTCTGGCTTATTGCCGCCACGCCGGGTAACCACATAGCCCTGGGTCAGTGGGTTGTGCAGGTTGTCGTCGATCAGGTAGTGGTTGTGGGTGGCCAGTTCCGGAAACTTCGCCAGAGACAGTGCAATCACACCCACCTGAGCGGCACCGGACGCGGCCATCTGCGCCGCGTGGGCAATGTTCTCACCAAACACCAGCTTGGGTTGCACCACCTCCCATACGCCGGCCGCCTGCATGGCTTCCCTGGCACGCAGCCCGTAAGGTGCATGGGCCGGCTGGGCGATGGCGATGCGGGTAATGGAATCTGAAGTCAGGTCGTTGAGGGTCAGGCTGCCGGCGTCCAGGGTGTTGCTCCAGAGCACAATCCGGCCAATGGCGTAGACCGCTGGCGGGGTAGCCGTCAGCCCCTCTTGCTCAAGCCGCTTGGGAAACGCAATGTCGGCCGAAAAGAAAATGTCGTAGGGCGCACCGTTAATGATCTGCGTAGTCATTTTGCCGGAGGAACCATACACCACCTGCACATTGGCGGCCGGGTTGGCTTCGCGATACAGCTCAATGATGTCGTCCAGGGCATACCGCAAATCTGAAGCCGCCGCGATACGCACCAGTTCGCCCGCCTGGAGACTGGACGTAAACAGCAAAGCGGCCAGCAGGGCCAGCATTCGCCACGCTTTGAACCATTGATACATCCCGAATCCCCCAAACAACGTATTCTGGTTTAGAGCAGCGCAACCGTTTTACCGCAGCGAACCAAGTGACATGCTAAAACTCCCGCCCCAACCTGACAACTGTGAACTCTGCGAACGCGCCGTACCCAAGCTCACCCGCCACCACCTTATACCCAAACACCTGCACCGCAAAAAGCGGTTTCAGAAGCTGTTCAGTAAAGAGGAGCTGATCACCCGCACCTTGTGGGTGTGCCGGCCATGCCATAACGCGATTCATCGGGCGCGTTCGGAGTACGAGCTGGGGTTGCGTTACAACACGAGGGACCGGTTGCTGGAACTGGAGGAGGTGAAGGCGTTTGTGGCGTGGATTCGGGATAAGCCGGCGGGGTTTGTGCCGAAGAAGGGGAGATGAACAGGCCCGCCGCAGCGGGCCTGTTGCCAGGGGGCTACGCCTTCCCCTGCTTCATCGCCTCAAACTCATCCTCAAAGAAGAACTTCTCTTCCCCGAAGGCGGGCTCCAGCTCATGCAGCCAGGTGGCGGTTTCGCTGTACTTGGCAAAGAACGGGCGCTGCACCCAGTCCGGGTTGCGGCCTTGCAGGAAGCGCAGCACGAACACCTTTTCGCCTTTGACCTCGGTGATGCCCTGGATCTCTACTTTGCCGGGGCCTGCGCTCATGCTGGGACCGCGGGCGGTTCGGGCAAGGCCGCTGACCTGCTTCATGGCTTCGCGGTAGATGTGGTAAGCCTCGGCCAGGGGCACCTCGAAGTAGTTCTTGGCACCGGTGTCCCGCTCTACGAACATGTAGTAGGGGATGATGCCCAGCTTCACTTCTTTCTTCCACAGCTTGGCCCAGGCATCGGCATCGTCGTTCACGTGTTTGATCAGTGGGCCCTGGGCGCGGATCTCGGCACCGGTGGCACGGATGCGGCGGATGGCTTCTTCCGCGATGTCGGTGGTGATTTCCTGCCAGTGGTTGTAGTGGGCCATGATGGCCACGTGCTTGCCGCCATCAACCAGTTTGGCGAACAGTTCGATCAGCTCGTCGGCATCCTTGTCGGTCACGAAACGATACGGCCAGAAGGTGAGGGCCTTGGTGCCGATGCGGATGGTCTGGATGTGGTCAAACTCCGGCTGCAGCAGCGGTTCCAGGTATTGAACCAGGTTCTTGGTCTTCATCACCATGGGGTCGCCACCGGTGACTAGCAGGTCGGTTACTTCGGTGTGTTCCTGCAGGTAGCCGTGCAGCTTCTCGGCATCGGTGCTGGCCATTTTCAGGTCTTTGTCGCCCACAAACTGCGCCCAGCGGAAGCAGAAGGTGCAGTAGCTGTGGCAGGTCTGGCCCTGGGACGGGAAGAACAGCACGGTTTCGCGGTACTTGTGCTGCACGCCGTCCAGCACCTCGCCGTCCAGTTCCGGCATGTTCATTTCCATCTGGCCGGCCGGGTGCGGGTTCAGTTCGTCCCGGATAACCTTCGCGGCAGCCTGGATGTCCTTCTTGTCGGCACCCTCGCGGTGCAGCTTCGCCATCTGTTCGTAATGTTCGTCCTTGAGCATACCCTTTTGAGGGAATACGAGCTGATAGATGGGATCGTTCGGTACCTTGTCCCAGTTGATCAGTTCGTTGATCACATATTCGTTGACCCGGAATGGCAGCACGCTGGCCACCACTTTCATTTCGAACAGGGTCTCTTCGGGGAGATTCTGGATCGCCTCAATTTTATCGAGCTGGCGGTCGGTAAAAACCTTGAACCGGCGTTCCTCGAATTCCTGAACCGGGATGCGGTTCGGAAAGGTGACGATGGAGTTCATAGATCGCCCTCTGATTAGGTGCCAAAGATAAAAGGAGGGTTAGTAACCTCCTTCACTGGTTAAAAAACGGGCAGGCAAGTATACATAAATCGAAATTCATTTTCAGGTCTAATTAATAATTCAGTGCTTGTGGGTTGAGTTCATCGTCTAAGTTCTCCGAACGTCGCTAATTTAAGGCGAAATAGTCCGAAAATCTCAGATTTGTTTAAGGTTCAGGTGTTTAGCATGGCGATGCAATTCGTAAGTACCAATGCGTTCATACATTGGTCTGATGCCTGGTTGTGAAAGTCATCGAAACCGGACATTATTGCGTAACTAATCTAAATAAATGGCGTGGTTCAGCATTTCAAACGGCTGTTTGTTTGTTTTTCTGGCTTATTTTGTAGTAAAAGTACGAAAGTTTTGGCGTGCGGCGCGCTCAGTGCCGCCGGTGTCGGGAAGTTCGGGGCCAAAAGCTCCGCCCGCAGCCGGCCTGCGCGGCAGGAAAAATGTGAAAGCTGTTCTATGCTTGAGAGAGGTCAAACGCGCTATTAAGCATTTCTCGCAAGCTGATGTATCCACAATAAAACTGCAGGTTATCGCAGCATTTCAAGTTTGCACCGTGACAGGCTGCTGATCGTGGCCCACGAGGCACCTTTTGAGTCCAAGGGGAGGGTTTGATGTACCAGGATGATGATCCCATTGAAACCAGTGAATGGCTTGATGCGCTGGAATCTCTGATCGAGAACGAAGGCGTTGATCGGGCCAAATACATTCTGGAGCGCCTGTCTGAGCGCGCCAGCCGCGATGGCACCGCTCTGCCGTATTCCATCACCACGCCATTCCGCAACAGCATTCCAGTGGCCAAGCAGGCGCAGATGCCGGGCGACCTGTTCATGGAGCGGCGCATCCGCTCACTGATCCGCTGGAACGCCATGGCCATGGTGGTGCGGGCCAACAAGCGCCCGGGCGATCTGGGTGGCCACATTTCCACCTTCTCTTCTGCCGCCACATTGTATGACGTGGGCTTCAACTATTTCTTCCACGGTGGCGACGACAAGCGGGAATCTGACCTGGTGTACTTCCAGGGCCACGCAGCGCCGGGTATCTATGCGCGCTCCTTCCTGGAAGGCCGCTTTAGCGAAGAACAGCTCGACAAGTACCGGGAAGAGGTGGACGGCGAAGGCCTGTCCTCCTACCCGCACCCCTGGCTGATGCCGGATTACTGGCAGTTCCCCACGGTTTCCATGGGCCTGGGGCCGATTCAGGCCATCTACCAGGCCCACGTGATGAAGTACCTGCACAGCCGTGAGCTGACCGATATGGACAACCGCAAGGTTTGGGCGTTCATCGGTGACGGCGAGTGCGATGAGCCGGAAACCCTTGGCTCCATTTCCAAGGCCGGCCGCGAGAACCTGGATAACCTGATCTTCGTGGTTAACTGTAACCTGCAGCGCCTGGACGGCCCGGTGCGTGGTAACGGCAAGATCATCCAGGAACTCGAAGGCGTGTTCCGTGGTGCTGGCTGGAACGTGATCAAAGTCGTATGGGGCCGTCACTGGGACCCGCTCTACGCCAAAGACGAAAACGGCGCCATGCAGCGTGCCATGGATGAAATCTGCGACGGTGACCTGCAGAACTTCAGCTTCAAGGGCCCGGCTTACACCCGAAAGGAATTCTTCGGTCGTTACCCGGAACTGGCGAAGCTGGTTGAGGACATGTCTGATGAAGAGATCAGCAAACTCAACCGTGGCGGCCACGATCCCTACAAAGTCTATGCCGCTTACCACAAGGCGGTGAACCAGGCCAACGGCAAGCCGACGGTCATTCTGGCTCACACCATCAAAGGTTACGGTTTTGGCGCGGCGGGCGAAGCCCAGAACACCGCGCACTCCCTGAAGAAGCTGGATATCGACACCCTGAAGGAATTCCGGGACCGTTTCGGCGTGCCCCTGAAAGACGACGAACTGGAAGAGGTGCCTTACTACCGCCCGGCGCCAGACAGCCCGGAACTGGTGTACATGAAAAAGCGCCGGCAGGATCTCGGTGGCTTCTATCCGAAGCGCAACAAGGACTGCCAGCCCCTGCAGATTCCGGAACTGGATATCTTCAAGCAGGTGCTGGAAGGCTCAGACGGCCGAGCCATCTCCACCACCATGGCGTTTGTGCGGATTCTGAGCGCACTGGTGAAAGACAAGCGCATCGGCAAACGCGTGGTGCCCATTGTGCCGGACGAAGCCCGTACCTTTGGTATGGAAGGCATGTTCCGTCAACTCGGTATCTACACCTCCGAAGGCCAGAAGTACGTGCCCCAGGATCGTGACCAGATCATGTACTACCGGGAAGACAAGAAAGGCCAGATCATGCAGGAGGGCATCAACGAAGCCGGTGCCATGGCTACCTGGATGGCCGCTGCCACGTCCTACAGCACCAACAGCTACCCGCTGATTCCGTTCTATGTGTTCTATTCCATGTTCGGCTTCCAGCGTGTGGGCGACCTGGCCTGGGCCTCCGGCGACATGCAGGCCCGCGGCTTCCTGATTGGCGGTACCGCCGGCCGTACCACCCTGAACGGTGAAGGCCTGCAGCACCAGGATGGCCACAGCCACGTACTGGCCAACACCATTCCGAACTGCAAGGCCTACGACCCGGCCTACGGTTACGAAATGGCCGTGGTGATTCGCCATGGTATGAAAGAAATGTTCGAAGACAACAAAAATGTCTTCTACTACCTGACCATCGAAAACGAAAACTACGAACAGCCTGCCATGCCGAAAGACTGCGAAGACGGCATTATCAAAGGCATGTACAAGTATGAATCGGTGGAAACCAAGGGCCGCAAGAAGAGCCCGAGGGTTCAACTGCTGGGTGCCGGCGCGATCATGAACGAAGTGCGCGAAGCCGCCCAGATGCTGAAAGACGACTGGGGCGTAGCCTCCGACGTGTGGAGTGTCACCAGCTTTAACGAACTGGCCCGTGACGGTCAGCACGTAGAGCGCTGGAACCACCTGCACCCGGACGACAAGCCGCGCCAAGCCTATGTTACCCAGTGCCTGGAGAAAGCCCAGGGGCCGGTCGTGTCTGCCACCGACTACATCAAGCTGCACTCCGAGCAGTTGCGGGCCTTTATCCCGAAAACCTTTATGACCCTGGGCACAGACGGTTTCGGCCGCAGCGACACCCGCGAGAAGCTGCGTAGCTTCTTTGAGGTGGATCGCTACTACATCACCGTCACCGCCCTGTCTGCCCTGGCCAAAGATGGTGAGATCAAGCTTGAACAGGTTCTCGAAGCCATGCGCAAGTACGGAATCGATCGCAACAAAACGAACCCGGTGCTGAGCTAAGGAGACCGCCATGAGTGAACAGGAAATCAAGGTTCCCGATCTCGGCGGTGCTGATGAAGTCGAGGTCATCGAAATCATCGTCAGTGCAGGGGACTCCGTTGAAGAAGAAGATCCGATTCTGACCGTAGAATCCGACAAAGCCTCCGTGGAACTGCCGGCGCCCGCCGCCGGCAAGATCACCAAAATCACCGTGAAGGTGGGTGACAAGGTCAAGGAAGGCGATGTGATCGGCATGATGGAAGGTGGTGCCGGCGGCTCTGACGACGCAGGCAGTGACAAAGCCGACGAGCTCGAGCCGAAGGCAGAAAGTAAAAGCGAGGCCAAATCCGAAGACAGCAAACCGGCGCCCAGGAAAAAATCCGGCGGCTCCCGCACCGAAGTGGTGAAGGTTCCGTCGCTGGATGGTTTTGATGACGTGCCGGTGATTGAAATCAACGTGGCGGAAGGCGACACCGTTGGCGAGGATGATCCGCTGGTCACCGTGGAGTCCGACAAGGCCACCATGGAAATTCCGTCACCCTATGCCGGCAAGATCGGCAAGATTCTGGTGAAGGAAGGTGACAAGCTTTCTGAAGGCGTTGACCTGTTGGAAATGACCATCGAAGAGGATGGTGGTGAGGAGGAAGAAACGTCAGATTCCGGTGAAAGCGCCAAGGCCGACAGCCAGGGCAGCAAGCCCGAAGTAAAAGCCGACAAACAGGAAGCCGCGCCCCAGCCCCAGGGTTCCACCTACGAGCCACCGGCGCCGGGCACCAAGGTGCATGCCGGCCCCGCCGTGCGCAAACTGGCGCGGGAGCTGGGTGCAGACCTCACACGGGTGAAGGGTTCCGGCCCGAAAAGCCGCATCCTGAAAGACGACGTGCACGCCTATGTGAAGAGTCAGCTTCAGCAGGCCCAGCAGGGCACGGGTGTGGCGACAGGTTCCGGCATTCCCGGTGTGAAGCTGCCGGACTTCAGCCAGTTTGGTGAAGTGGAGCGCGAAGGCATGTCCCGCATGATGGCGGCTACCGCCACCAACATGCAGCGCAGCTGGTTGAACGTACCCCACGTCACCCAGTTCGACGATGCCGACATCACCGAAATGGAAGACTTCCGCAAGGCCCAGAAAGCGGCCGGCGAAAAGCGTGGCGTGAAAATGACCCCGCTGCCGTTCCTGCTCAAGGCCTGCGCCGCCGCGTTGGCGGAACTGCCTCAGTTCAACGTGTCCCTGGACATGGAGCGCAAAGAGGTGGTGCGCAAGAAGTACATCCACATCGGTATTGCGGTGGACACACCCCATGGCCTGATGGTGCCGGTGATCCGGGACGTTGATCAGAAAGGCCTGTGGGAACTGGCCGCCGAGAGCGCCGAACTGGCCCAGAAGGCGAGAGACAAGCAGCTGAAGCCGGCAGAAATGCAGGGCGCCTGTTTTACCATCACCAGCCTGGGTGGCATTGGCGGCACCGCGTTCACGCCCATCGTGAACACGCCGGAAGTGGCCATCTTGGGTGTCTCCAAGGCATCCATGAAGCCCGTGTGGGACGGCAAGGCATTCCAGCCACGGCTGATGCTGCCGCTGTCGTTGTCTTACGACCACCGGGCGGTGAACGGGGCGGACGCAGCCCGGTTTACCAACCTGCTGGCGCAGCTGCTGGGGGATATTCGTACCCTGTTGCTGTAGTCCTGAATTAGGAGCCGCTCTGTAGCTTTTCAGTTGCGGGGCGGCTCTCTTGTCTTTGCGTTGAGCCTGGCCAAATCCCTACCAATTTGCAGCATCAGGCTCGTTCTGACTTTCGGCCTCCGACGGATGCCCCTGTCGGGTCGCCGTTAATGGCTGGCGTAAGGTATCTACTCTGCTGAAGCCCTACGTTGCCGGCGTGTCCTTGGTGAGTACGCCCAACTATTCCGCATGATATCGAGCCGCCCCGGGGTGTTCAGCCGCAGCACCTGAAGCGCCATCTCGTCGTTTTTCTGTTTCCAGGTGTCGTTGTCCATATCCCGCCAGTAACGGGGCGGGCGATTGGTTTGCCGGTCGTGTTCGGCGGTGACCGGGTCATTGGCGCGATGCTCTTCCCACAGGGGAATGTCCGGCAGTGGCCGGCTGGTGTCCATGAAGTTCTGGAACATGTCCCAAAGGGCGTAGCACTCCTCGGGGTTGGTTTTGCCGATCAGGGTGCCGATGGGGATCAGGATGTTGCGGTACCGGTGGGCCAGGTACAGGGTGTGCACCACCCCACCGCCGTGGATCAATTCGTTGGAGGTATAGGCGTCGAATTCGTAAAACGGTGCTGACTCTTCTTCTGGCTGGCCGGTTTTGCCCCAGGTGCCGTTTTTATCGTAGTGATACACCGTCACCAGGCCAGTGCGACGATTGAGTTCCCACAGCGGGCCCTTGTCCGGCTTGATGAGCTGCCGGGGGAAGAGTTTGAACAGGGCAGTGGGGATGAGGTTGCAGGCGATAAGGGGGCCAAATACCCATGCCGCGAAATAGGCCCAGTCCGCTAGATAATTAAGATGGCCCACACTTGCTGGCTTATCGTAGTAATAAACTCCCAAAGTGAAGAGCATGGGTATGGCTACGAAACCAATGATTACAGGATTGCCAAAAGCATTGATGAATAACAGAATTCGAGTTCTCACGGCAGCATTGGCAGCTCGGTAGCATTCATGGTCAATGCGCTGATGGCTCTGCAGGTCTCCGAACGGGGTCGGGTTTTTCTCGAACTGCCGGAGCACTTCGGGACGATTTCGCCGCCTAATGATTTGCGGCACGACATCTTCTGTGTGACCCCAGGGCAGTTTCCGGTCCGCTTTTTGGTTAAACCAGGGCTGTGCCGGATTAGCGCCCGGTGCCGGGCGCTTTTGCAGAGGAAGCTGTTCGGAATCATAGGCCTTCGGATCGTAGTATCCCGATGCAGGTTTATCGGTTGTCATGCCGTGGCTCCATACTCTTCACTCAGTGGCCTGCCGTGAGGCAATGGGCTTCCGGGGCCGAGGCCTTGGTGAGGACACCCAACTATTCCTCATGATATCCAGCCGCCCTGGGGTGTTCAGCCGCAGCACCTGAAGCGCCATCTCGTCGTTTTTCTGTTTCCAGGTGTCGTTGTCCATATCCCGCCAGTAACGGGGTGGGCGGTTGCTTCGTCGGTCGTGTTCGGCGGTGACCGGGTCGTTTGGGCGGTGTTCTTCCCAAAGGGGAATGTCCGGCAGGGGTCGGCTGGTGTCCATGAAGTTCTGGAACATGTCCCACAGGGCGTAACATTCTTCGGGGTTGGTTTTGCCGATCAGGGTGCCGATGGGAATCAGGAGGTTGCGGTACCGGTGAGCCAGGTACAGGGTGTGCACCACCCCGCCGCCGTGAATCAGTTCGTTGGAGGTGTAGGCATCGAACTCGTAGAACGGCGCGGTTTCTTCCTCCGGCTGGCCGGTTTTGCCCCAGGCGCCTTTTTTATCGTAGTGAAACACCGTCACCAGGCCAGTGCGGCGATTGAGTTCCCACAGCGGGCCCTTGTCGGGCTTGATGAGCTGCCGGGGGAAGAGTTTGAACAGGGCGGTGGGGATGAGGTTGCAGGCGATTAAGGGCCCTAAGAACGTTGCTAGTATTGGGAGAAATGCAAGAAGAGTCGCCCCGAACGGCTCACTCTTTGGCCGAATATGGAGATGGCCTGCGAACCCTAAGGCGATTGGGAACATCATAAAGGCAATGATGATGGGGTTGCCAAACGCACTGAAAAACAAAAGGGTGCGTGTTCTTAGTGCTGCTGTCGCATGGCGATAGCATTCATGGTCAATGCGCTGATGAGTCTGCAGATCCCCGAACGGCAGTGGGTTTTTCTCGAACTTCCGGAGAATTTCGGGACGATTTCGCCGCCTAATGATTTGCGGCACGACATCTTCTGTGTGACCCCAGGGCAGTTTCCGGTCAGCTTTTTGGTTAAACCAGGGTTGTGCCGGATTAGCGCCCGGTGCCGGGCGCTTTTGTTGGGGGAGGTGTTCGGAATTGTAGGCTTCCGGGCCGTAGTATCCCGATGCAGGTTTATCCATTGTCATGCTGTGGCTTCCATACTCTTCACTCTGTGGCCTGCCGTGAGGCGACGGGCCGCTGTCGCCGAGGCCTTGGTGAGTACGCCCAACTATTCCTCATGATATCCAGCCGCCCTGGGGTGTTCAGCCGCAGCACCTGAAGCGCCATCTCGTCGTTTTTCTGTTTCCAGGTGTCGTTATCCATATCCCTCCAGTAACGAGGCGGCCGATTGGTTCGCTGGTCGTATTCTGCGGTGACCGGGTCATTGGCGCGATGCTCTTCCCAGAGGGGAATGTCCGGCAGTGGCCGGCTGGTGTCCATGAAGTTCTGGAACATGTCCCAAAGGGCGTAGCACTCCTCGGGGTTGGTTTTGCCGATCAGGGTGCCGATGGGGATCAGGATGTTGCGGTACCGGTGGACCAGATACAGGGTGTGCACCACCCCGCCGCCGTGGATCAGTTCGTTGGAGGTGTAGGCATCAAACTCGTAAAACGGTGCTGACTCTTCTTCCGGTTGGCCGGTTTTGCCCCAGACTCCTTTTTTATCGTAGTGAAACACGGTTACCAGGCCAGTGCGGCGATTGAGTTCCCACAGCGGGCCTTTGTCTGGCTTGATGAGCTGCCGGGGGAAGAGTTTGAACAGGGCGGTGGGGATGAGGTTGCAGGCGATAAGGGGGGCAAATACCCAGGAAAGCGCCCATAGGATCTCTATGAAATAGTCAACGTGATCCGTGCTGCTGGGTTTGTGGTAATAGGCAATTCCAACGGCAATGAGCATCGGTATTGAAACAATACCGATAAGGATTGGGTGACCAAACGCACTAAAAAATAGAAGGATACGGGTTCTTAGTGCCGCCGTCGCATGGCGATAGCATTCATGATCAATGCGTTGATGGCTCTGCAGGTCTCCGAACGGGGTCGGGTTTTTCTCGAACTTCCGGAGCATTTCGGGACGATTTCGCCGTCGAATGATCTGCGGCACGACATCCTCTGTGTGCCCCCAAGGCAGTTTTCGGTCGGCTTTTTGGTTAAACCAGGGCTGTGCCGGATTAGCGCCCGGTGCCGGGCGCTTTTGCTGGGGGATGTGTTCGGAATCATAGGCCTTCGGGCCGTAGTATCCCGATGCAGGTTTATCCATTGTCATGCCGTGGCTTCCATACTCTTCATTCAGTGGCCTGCCTTGAGGCAACGGGCCGCTGTCGCCGAGGCCTTGGTGAGGACACCCAACTATTCCTCATGATATCCAGCCGCCCTGGGGTGTTCAGCCGCAGTACCTGAAGTCCCATCTCCTCATTCTTTTCTTTCCAGGTGTCGTTGTCCATGTCCCGCCAGTAACGGGGCGGGCGATTGGTTCGTCGGTCGTGTTCGGTGGTAACCGGGTCATTGGCGCGATGCTCTTCCCACAGGGGAATGTCCGGCAGGGGCCGGCTGGTGTCCATGAAGTTCTGGAACATGTCCCACAGGGCGTAGCACTCCTCGGGGTTGGTTTTACCGATGAGGGTGCCAATGGGGATCAGAATGTTGCGGTACCGGTGGGCCAGGTACAGGGTGTGCACCACCCCGCCGCCGTGGATCAGTTCGTTGGAGGTGTAGGCGTCAAACTGGTAAAACGGCGCGGTTTCTTCTTCCGGTTGGCCGGTTTTGCCCCAGACTCCTTTTTTATCGTAGTGAAACACCGTTACCAGGCCCGTGCGACGATTGAGTTCCCACAGCGGGCCCTTGTCGGGCTTGATGAGCTGCCGGGGGAAGAGTTTGAACAGGGCGGTGGGGATGAGGTTGCAGGCGATTAAGGGCCCTAAGAACGTTGCGAGTATTGGGAGAAATGCAAGAAGAGTCGCCCCGAACGGCTCACTCTTTGGCCGAATATGGATATGGCCTGCGAACCCTAAGGCGAGTGGGAACATCATAAAGGCGATGACGACAGGATTACCGAATGCATTGAAAAACAGAAGAATACGGGTTCTCAGTGCCGCCGTCGCATGGCGATAGCGCTCATGGTCAATACGCTGGTGGAAATCAATGTTGGCGAAATTATTTGGTTCTCTCTCGAAACGTCTGAGCATCGCTGGAGAATAATCCGTCCGATAAGACTGAGGGGCCACATCCTCTGTGTGCCCCCAGGGCAGCTTCCGATCGGCTTTTCGGTTAAACCAGGGCAGTGCCGGGTTGGCGCCCGGTGCCGGGCGCTTTTGCTGGGGGAGGTGTTCGGAGTTATAGGCTTCCGGGCCGTAGTATCCCGATGCAGGTTTATCCGTTATCATCCCGTGGCTCCAGGGTTGCTGAATTCATTGATCCAGAAAAGCTGCTTCTTGTCGCTGAAGTCCGGCTCCGTATGCTCATTGTCTCTGGCGTCGTAAAGGGTTGAATCTTTGGGTGGCGGTGCGGGGAACGCGAGTTCCCGGATGCCCGTTTCCACACGGATTTGGGCTTTTGGTTGCCAGGAGTAGCTCACATTGCGGCTGCTGAAAGGGATGCCAAGGAACTTGGTCGTTTCCGCATGGCTGGCAGGTGTTCTGACAATGTATTCGTAGCCGTCTGGGGTGGCACCTTTCCGAATAATATGACTTTGTAATTCGCTTTCCGGAACTGGCTGGGTGGGCAGGCGAACAGAGTGATTGCCATCTTGTCTGATCGGGTGGCGAAGCAGTTGAAGCTTGAACGTCATTTGTTGTTCCGTGAAGCCGGTCAAGCCTGGCAGATTACTCTCAAGGCGGATGAGATGTGTTGCCTGGGCAAGATCATGATTGGCCAACCCCTGGCGTTTCAGCGTTACGCGGGTGATTTCCGGAATCGGGTATATTGAAACCCGAACCTGAGAGAGCAAGTAGACCAGCCGGTACCAAGCTTCCAGTGCGTTGTTGTCGCCTTGCAGATGCGGTAGTCCGTCATGCTCGCCGAAAGGGCCGTTTTTGAGCCAGTTCTCTATGGGTTCGTCTTCATAGTGAGCAACAAGTACCGCACCCCCAAGGATCAGGCAGAGACCGGCCCAGCCCAGAGGACCCATGCCAAGTAGCGTGAGTTGGGCGGGTACCAATGCGGAAAGGGTTGTCACGACACTGCCGACTGTCACGATGCCGTGGCCGAGAGCTGCCTGATCACCAGTGTTTATGGTGTAAATAGTGTCAGAAAAGCTGATGCCGGTTAGGGCTAGTCCTCCTATGCCGCCAAGCAGCATTTTGACCGTGAGAGCTTCTGCCCTGAAGACTCTTGCGATGAATTTTGCGCCCTCGCCTCTGAATTGATACTGGAGTGCGGAGGCGATCCTGTTTCTGGTTGCCTCGTTAGCAAAGCGCTCAGACAAAAGAATTGCCGCTAACGCTCCGCCGTATCCAGAAGACAATAGTCCAGAAATAGCTCGATAACCGCTGCGTTCACGGGATGTTCTCTTTAGAGAACCAAACGCATTCGCCACATTAACCGCCTCAATAGCCAACACCACCAACGGCAACGCCGGTGTATTCAGCACCCGGTGCAACCGGCCTCGCTCGGCAGCGTTGAGGTCCACCCTGTGCGCCTTCGCTTCGCCCTCCAGCTTGCGAATCTCCGCGTTGATATCCCGAATCCGGCTGCCGGTCTGTTTCAGTTCGTCGACCACCTGATTGTACCGGCTCTGGGCCGCCTGCAACTTCGCCTTGAGTTCTTCATGGTTGCCATTGGCTTCGGCCAGGGCCCGGCGTGCCAGGGTCAGCTGATTCTCGGCCCGGGTCAGTGCCTGGATAGCCTGGGTGGTGGGCTTGTCCCGGCTCAGAACCCAAACCAGGGCCTTGCCTGCGGCGGGTGTTTCCGGGTTATAGCGTGCGCCATCTGGCCCCAGGTCTTCCAGACCGAGTACGTATTTGCCTTGGGCAATGGCGTCGCTCAGTGTCATTTGCCTCAAATCGGGTAACAGTTCAGGCATGGCCTGGCGTATACCTTCCATCGGGTTCGCCATGGCGGCAATGCGCTGGGCCATCAGGCGCTGCTGGATAGTCTGCCGGGTTTGGACGTGTTGCTGTTCCAACCGCGCACTGGCGTCATCGAAGTCTTTGAGGGCTTTGGCGGCGGCCTGTTCTTTCCTGAATGCTTGGTCGCTGTTGCGCTTCATCCATTCCCGGCTGGCCGCGTCGTGTTCGGCTTTCAGGGCTGCGCGTCGTTGAGCCAGACGGGTTTGTTCGTCGGTCAGGTTCTGTAGCTGTCGGTCGTTGTTCTCCAGTGCGGCCATGGCGGAACGGATGGACTGGTGCAGTTCACTGTGCGAGCTGTCCAATGCCTTCATGCCGGAATTCATGCCTGCGAGCATCAGTGTGGTCAGTGCGCCGCTTTGAATGTCATCCGCTAAACGCAGTCCTTCCACCGTCAGTATTTCGCTCAAATCCTCCGGCAAATCCAGCTTTTCCAGGGCGGCGAGGGCGGAGCCCCGGAATACACCCGTGCCATCGTTGGGTTCGGGCGTTTCCGGGGGCTGGTAGGGTTCGGTTTGGCTGTCTGGTGTGGTTTGCGGCCACAACATGCGGGCGAGAGAGACTTCCTCTCGCGAGGCACTGGCGGCGGCCTGCTCGGTACAAAGCGACCTTACCCAGGCCTTGCCGTCGCTGTCCGGGCTGGGCTGGCTGTGTTCCGGGTCCAGTGGGTCCTGCTTGCAGGCGGGCTCCAGGGTGTCGCTGATAAAATGCCCGGCGCAACGGAAAGCACCGGCATAGTCGAAACCTTTGGTGCTGAACAGGTCCGCCAGGGCTTGTTGATAGGGCTGGCGTTTCAGGCATTGCAGCAGTTCGGCCTGGGCCAGGGTCAGGTAGTGTTGGCCCAGGGTGCGCTCTTCGGTCATCAGCACCCGGCGAATCTTTTGCCGGCCGCTGGAGGGCAACGCCAGGCTGTATTTGAACAGCGGGTTCTTCTGGCGACCGATCCGGCCCGGCAGGATGATCTGGTTTACCAGGAGGGCGTTTTCCAGTTGCGGATTTTTACGGGCTTTTTCGGCACACAGTTCCAGCAGATGGCGCGCCGTGTTGATGCGTGCTTGCTGGTGCCGCATCTCGTAAAAATGATCTTCAATGCGCAGGCCGCACACGCCCCGGTTTCTCAAATCCTCAAGGGCGTCTGTCTGGCAATCGCTGGTTCGCCACTCATCGTAGCTGAATGGTCGCTTCGCTGGGGTTTCGCTAGCGCGGTCCAGATCTTTTTGAATCGCAATGCCGAGCGCGGCCGGCTCGGGGTGTTCGAAGGGGGCCAGGGGCCCGGTGCGCTCACCGGCATTCCACTCTTCATAAAGGCTGGCCGCCATATCCAGTGCTTTGCCGGCGTAGGTTCCGGTGGTATCGGCCAGGTATTCCCAGGGCCGCTCAAACTGCCATTCTTTAGCGGGTGCCCTGGGCCTTTGTGCTTCAACTTTGTCTAATCGGAATACGGTTCGTTTAGCGGCATCTGGCCAGCGGGCAAAGCCCATCTGGGGCTGGTCGGCGGGGTACAGGTCCCGGAACTGGCTGCACCGGTAATGTCGAAGCCCGGAATCGCTCTGCAGGCCATTCAGCCGTGCCGCAGAGAGGGGAGATTCGCTGAAGGCGGCTTCAAGGGACTGATCCTGGCGGTCAAGGCGCACGGGTACCCACACATCAGCCAGCGGTTTACCCACGGCGGGGCGGCGGTCTTCGGTAAATTGTCCGTCTTCCGTGCGATGGTCCGCGAGCCTTACGTCGCGGAATTGCGGCCGGTTGCCTTCCCAGGCGATTTGCAGCTCTCGCCAGAGCGAGCCGTTGCGGAACAGATACAGGAACCCGGGGCGGGCGAGAGCCGGCCAGGTCAGGTGCTTGCCTTCGTGATTCATTCCCCGCACCCAGGCCATGGGCACGGTGGGCATGAGGATATTGGCGGTGGTTTCGGACTGGATGCTTTCGGGCGCCGGGGCATCTGTGAGCGGAAGGTGAATCGGCGCACCGGATTCTGCATCCACTTCCAGTACCGCCCGGCTGGCGGGCTGGTTGCGCCAGGGCCAGATGTGCAGGGCGGATTCCGCATTGCTGACCTCGCGCAGATAACTTTTCTGGATACCATCCGGCAGGCGCCGTTCAACCCCGGGGAACGGAGCTTCTGCCGTCTGAAAAACCACCGGGCGTTGCCCCTGGCTGTGCTTGCTGCCAAGCACAGCAACGATGAAATCACAGAAGGTGCAGGGAGGGCCGTCTGAAAGGCGGCTATGGGCCAGATTGCTCATGGTGACGTTCCTTATCAATGGCTGAGAGAAGCTTCTTGCTTCAATGCTCCAGAATTTTATCTGGCCCGGATGGTGATGTCACATTGCTGCGCCTGTCGGTTCCGGAATTTGTGATGTGTAGCGGGCCTTCCGGCAGCTTGAAACCGGGCCGGGCTAAAGCGATAGTGGGCGTAACAATACCGTTAAAGTGACAATACCCATGGCCAACAAACCAAGCTTCAACTGGGAAGACCCCCTGCTGCTCGACCAGCAGCTCTCCGAAGACGAACGCATGGTGCGCGACAGCGCCCGGCAGTTTGCTGACAAGAAACTCCGCCCCCGTGTGGTGGAGGCTTTCCGTAACGAACACACCGATCCTGCTATCTTCCGCGAAATGGGCGAGAATGGCCTGCTGGGCGCCACCCTGCCGGAGCAGTATGGCGGCAGTGGCCTCAACTATGTGAGTTATGGCCTGATCGCCCGTGAGATCGAGCGTGTGGATTCCGGCTATCGCTCCATGATGAGTGTGCAGTCCTCACTGGTGATGGTGCCCATCTACGAATTCGGTAACGAAGAAACCCGCCAGAAATACCTGCCCAAACTGGCCTCCGGTGAATGGATTGGTTGCTTCGGCTTGACCGAGCCGGACTATGGTTCAGACCCCGGCGCCATGATTACCTGTGCCCGCAAAGTAGACGGCGGCTACCGCCTGACCGGCAGCAAGATGTGGATCACCAACAGCCCGATTGCGGATGTGTTTGTGGTCTGGGCCAAGGATGATGACGACAAGATTCGGGGCTTTGTGCTGGAGAAGGGCTGGCAGGGCCTGAGCGCCCCGGTCATTCACGGCAAGGTGGGCCTGCGGGCGTCCATTACCGGTGAAATCGTGATGGATAACGTCTTCGTGCCGGAAGAAAACGCCTTCCCCGATGTACGCGGCCTGAAAGGCCCCTTCACCTGCCTGGACTCCGCCCGCTATGGCATTTCCTGGGGTGCCCTGGGTGCGGCAGAAGATTGCTGGCACACCGCTCGCCGCTATGTGCTGGACCGCCAACAATTCGGCCGGCCGCTGGCCGCCAATCAGCTGATCCAGAAAAAGCTGGCCGACATGCAAACGGACATCACCCTGGCCCTGCAGGGCAGCCTGCGCCTGGGCCGGATGAAAGACGAAGGCACGGCGGCGGTGGAGATAACCTCCATCATGAAACGCAACTCCTGCGGCAAGGCACTGGATGTGGCGCGCCTGGCTCGCGACATGCTCGGTGGCAATGGCATCAGTGACGAATTCGGTGTTGCCCGGCACCTGGTGAACCTGGAAGTTGTGAACACCTATGAGGGTACCCACGATGTGCACGCGCTGATTCTGGGCCGGGCCCAGACTGGCATCCAGGCCTTTTTCTGAGCGTGGTAGCACGCCATAAACGGGGCCATTGCCGGGGTAAGGCATGGTCCCGCTATTCCGCTGAAAGGCTGTCTCCTCGGCCAATGTCTGGCGGTTGGCAGCCATCCACTATCAGCCCCATGAGCATCCAGAACAATGACATGAGGCTCCCATGAACCCCGCAAAACTGCTCTCCACCCCGCTTAAGCTGCGAAACGGCTCTGTTATCCCCAACCGATTTGCCAAGTCCGCCATGAGCGAGACCCTGGGCACCATTGATAACCACCCTACCAAAGAGCTGGCAACCCTGTATCGAGCGTGGGCTGAAGGTGGCACCGGGCTGTCGATTACAGGCAACGTGATGATCGACCGCCGGCACATCGGGGAGCCTCAGAACGTGGCTCTCGAGGATGAAAGCGATCTCGAGCTTCTGACCGCCTGGGCCAAGGCCGGGCAGCAGGGTGGCAAGCAGATCTGGATGCAGCTGAACCATCCCGGCAAGCAAAGCCCCAAAATGCTGAACAAAGACCCGGTCTCGCCCAGTGCGATTCCGTTCAAAAAAGAACTCCGCAGCATGTTTGCCACACCCCGCGCCCTGACCGGCCCGGAAATAGAAGACATCATCCAGCGCTTTGCCCGCAGTGCTGCCGTTGCCCAGAAGGCAGGCTTCGATGGCGTGCAGATTCACGGCGCCCACGGCTACCTGGTGAGCCAGTTCCTGTCGCCCCACCACAACCAGCGCACAGACGAGTGGGGCGGCTCTGCCGAGAAACGCCGCCGCTTTGTGCTGGCGGTGTACCGGGCTATCCGGAAAGCTTGCGGTGAAGCGTTCAATATCGGCATCAAACTGAACTCCGCAGACTTCCAGCGCGGCGGTTTTACCGAGGACGAATCGCTGGCGGTGATCAAGGCACTCGTCGCAGAGGGGATTGATCTGGTGGAAATCTCCGGCGGTAACTACGAGAACCCGGCAATGGCAAAAGGCGCGGAAGACGGCGAAGTAAAAGCCAGCACCCTGGCGCGGGAGGCTTACTTCCTGGAATTCGCAGAGAAAGTGCGTGAGCTGACCGACGTACCGCTGATGGTAACCGGTGGCTTCCGCACCGAAACCGGCATGGCCCAGGCCATCGCCTCCGGTGCTACCGACCTGGTGGGCCTCGCCCGGCCATTAGTGGTTGAGCCGGATCTGCCGAATCGGATTATGGCCGGCAATCCGGTCACCAGCGCCGTGAAACCCATTAAAACCGGTATCCGCCTGATCGACGACATGGCCCTGATGGAAGTGAGCTGGTACACACGGCAGATCGGTCGCATTGCCCGTGGCAAGGCACCGAAACAGCATGACCGGGGGATTCTGTCGTTAATGGAAGTGCTGGGGGTGATGACCACCCGGGGTGTGCGAACCCGATTGCGGGCTGGCTAATAGAGTTCCTTAGCAGCAGGTCAGGGCCTTGGCCGCTGGCCTGCTGCTGGTTTGATCAGTTAGCTCAGTTAGCAAAGAACATCCAATCGAAATAGTCGTGCAGATCCTGCATGGCAATGGCTTCAGAAGGCTGGGTAAGCTCGAACAGAACAGACTGGTCTTGGGTTATTTTCATGGTGTCACCTCATGGGGTTGCGACAGTAGAGGCCGGGCAGCGTTGCGGAGGCCGGCTTTGCAATCAGAACTTTGCATCAGTCGTGCCAAAGGTGCGGAAACGGCTAACTTGTTGAGTTTTCAGGGTTGGTGTGAAGCGCAATTCGGGGCGAGTGAGGGCAGTGATGCATGGCGGTGCAAACTGCACCAACCTGGAACGAAAAACCCCGGCCGAAGCCGGGGTAATTCTGAGTTAACTTCTAACAGGAAGGGTTAGAAGTTGTACTGCGCAGCGAACAACAGTCTGTTGGCGTCAGAACTATCGCCACCCACTGTTTCTTGATCCAGATACGCATACTCAATGCCCATCATCACGTTTCGTACGGGGGTCCACATATAGTTGAGCATAACGTTCTGGTTTGTCTCTGCAGCTGCAGCTGTAAGGCTTGAGTTGGCCACAGCGTCGTCTAGGTCTAGGGTGGTCATGCCGTAGCCAAGGTTGATGCTACGCCCGCCTCCAAGTGCCAGGCTCACGCCTACAGAGCCACCATAACCTTTAATAGTCTCAATGGAGTTGCCGTCCATGTAGGCACTGCTACCGAAGTAGTTACTACCTGAACGCCAGAGGTAACCACTGGCACCATCAGTGTAATTGATAGCGCCTTGCACGGTAATCATGTCGCTCAGTGCAAATTTGGCGGCGCCAAACACCGCAAAGCCAATAGCGCTGTCATCATTCGTTCCGTCATCAGCCGTCACTTGGCTTACCAAACCGGCTGCAGAGTATGACAGGCCGCCAGCCGAGTCTTCAATCCTTGCGGTTAGCGCTGGCGCTGAGGTTCGAGTGTCACCATCCTCTATTTCTTGAGAGCTCGGATCTTCTATTGAGAATGAAAGATTGCCCGTGGTGTAACGAACTTGCTCTGTGCGGTCTTGGCTGCCGGCAGTGCCCGCCAAGCCATCAAAATCCAGCACTGGTGTGTTGCCGACGAAGCTGGTGAAGTTTGACCAGTTCCGACCAGCCATGAGGCCGTTATATTCACCAAAAGCATTACGCAATCTGAGGCTACCTGCAGCGTCTCCAGCACCGCGGAAGTCGCCTTCAACGGTAATTGCTACACCGGAGGAATGTTTAACTCTGACACCCAGTCTGCTCTGCTGTGCATCTGCACCAAAGTGCCCTTCGATATCTTCATTGGCAGGTGAAAATGAGCCTGCGCGGGTTGAAACTGCTCGGTTGTCGTTGAAATCGTAGCTCATGTTGAGTCGTGCATAGCCGTAGAGGCTGGCTTCGACATCATCACCTACGCTCAGATTCAGGGCGCTTGCCTGGCCTGCCACGCCAAAAGCAGCCACTGCCGCCGTTGCACGGATTGCCATTCTTAACTTATTGCTTTGCATCGTTGTTGTCTCCACACGTTTATTGTTGTTGGACCCAAAAACAAGGTAGTTACGAATCTGTGACATTTCAAACATAATTGGTGGTTATTTAGACGAATGTCTATAGCTCGATGGTGCAACAATGCTGGCATCCGGCCCTGCCGAATGGTCGTAATACCCCAGATGACAAAGAAACCTGCGCTTCTCAGTAACGAAACATTTGCTTTCCTTGATATCGAAACTACCGGCGGCAATCCGCAGCGAGACAGGATTACCGAGATCGGTATCCGGTTCTGGCGGGCCGGTGACGTGGTGGGGGAATGGCAAACCCTGCTGAACCCGGAAACGCGGATCTCCGGCTTTATCGAGCGCCTGACCGGTATCAGCAACGAGCTGGTGGCGGACGCTCCGTTATTCTCAGAGATTGCCGATGAGCTGGAAGAACAGTTGGCCGGCACGATCTTTGTGGCTCACAACGCTCGTTTTGATTACGGCTTCATTAAGTCTGAGTTCCGTAAGCTGGGGCGAGCATTCAGCGCCCGGGTGTTGTGCACGGTCAGGCTCTCCCGGGCACTTTACCCGGAACACAGCCGCCACAATATGGATGCCCTGATCAACCGCCACAACCTGCCGCAGGTGGAGCGTCATCGGGCCATGGGCGATGTTTCCGCCATGCTGGCGTTCTTCGAGCACACTCTGGTTGAGCATGACACCGACACAGTGAACCAGGCCATCCAGCGACTGCTTCAACGCCAGAGTACGCCCTCTAACGTGCCGCCGGAGATCTTCGCGGAGTTGCCGCAGGGGCCGGGTGTTTATCGGTTTTATGGTGACAATGATGCGCTGCTGTACGTGGGCAAAAGCACCAACATTGCCCAGCGGGTGGCCTCACATTTCGCCGGAGATCATCAGTCTCCCCGGGGATTGCGCATGTCCGAAAGCCTGCGCCGGGTGGAGTTTACGGAAACCGCCGGTGAGCTGGGCGCCTTGTTGCTGGAACTGAAACAGATCAAAAGCCTGAACCCGCTCTACAACCGACGCTCCCAACGCAGCCTGGATAGATGCAAAGGCGCCTGCGAGGGCGCAGAAGACAGCACCCGATACAACCTGAGAATGCAGATCGCCTTCCACAACCTGCGCCTGAAAACCTGGCCCTGGCCCGGGCCCGTCGCCCTGGTGGAAGAGAACCGCGACACCGACCGCACCGATATTCTGGTTGTCTACAACTGGGTGCACATCGCCACCCTGCACAGCGAGGAGGAACTGAACGACTTTGAACCGGGGTCTGACCCCGTCACCTTTGATCTCGACTCCTACAAACTGCTGGTCAAAGCCCTGCTGGGCCGTGACAAAAAGCCGTATCGAATCATCGAACTACCACCTTTGACGCAACCGGCTGTTCTTATGCCGTGAGTGGCGTATTATGGGGGCATTCACCCTGTCACTTAGCAATGAGTCACTGAGAGAGATCCATGAACAGAGAACCTGTCTCCCGCGAACTGTTTGATGAAGTAATGGTGCCCAACTACGCCCCCGGTAACATCATCCCGGTACGAGGCGAGGGCTCCCGCGTGTGGGACCAGGAAGGGCGAGAGTTTGTGGACCTGCAGGGCGGCATTGCCGTCACCAGCCTCGGCCATTGCCACCCGGGCCTCGTGGGCGTGTTGCAAGAACAGGCCGAAAAAATCTGGCACCTGTCCAACGTCATGACCAACGAACCCGCGTTGCGCCTGGCCAAAACCCTGTGCGACCAGACCTTCGCAGAACGGGTGTTCTTCGCCAACTCCGGCGCCGAAGCCAACGAAGCCGCCTTCAAACTGGCCCGTCGCTACGCCTGGGAACACTACGGCCCGGAGAAAAACGAAATCATCTCCTTCACCAACTCCTTCCACGGCCGCACCCTGTTCACCGTCAGCGTCGGTGGCCAGCCGAAATACCTGGAAGGCTTCGAACCGGCCCCGGGAGGTATCCACCACGCCGAATTCAACAACCTGGATTCGGTGAAAGCGCTGGTCTTCAAAGAAAAAACCTGCGCCATCGTCGTCGAACCCATCCAGGGCGAAGGCGGCGTCATGCCTGCAGACCCTGAATTCCTCAAAGGCCTTCGCCAGCTCTGCGACGACAACAACGCCCTGCTGGTGTTTGACGAAGTACAAAGCGGCGTCGGCAGAACCGGCCACCTCTACGCCTACGAAATGCACAACGTCGTGCCCGACATCCTCACAAGCGCCAAAGGCCTGGGCGGTGGCTTCCCGGTAGCCGCCATGCTCACCACCGCCGAAGCCGCCAAAAGCCTTGGTGTAGGCACCCACGGCAGCACCTACGGCGGCAATGCCCTGGCCTGCGCCGTGGCGCAGAAAGTGATCGACACCGTCAGCCAGCCGGAAATCCTAAAAGGCGTCAAAGCCCGCTCCGACAAACTGCGCAAAGGCATGATGGACATCGGCGAACGCTACGGCGTGTTTTCCGAAGTACGCGGCGCTGGTCTACTCTTGGGGTGTGTGCTGACCGAGAAGTGGCAGGGCAAAGCCAAAGACTTTCTCAACGCCGGCCTGGATGAGGGCGTGATGGTATTGGTCGCCGGTGCGAACGTGGTTCGTTTGGCGCCTTCGCTGATTATTCCGGAATCGGATATTGATGAAGCGCTGGAGCGGTTTGAGGCGGCAGTAAAGAAACTGACGGCATAACATAGCTGGACGGCATAGCGAATGGCAGGGTGCGGGCCGGGTAGTCCTTCCGGGAATCTTGAAGGCCAAGGATGGCCTGAAAGAAGCGCACAGGGATGTGCTTGTAGCGTTTCCCGGAAGGACTACCCGGTTCGCGCCCGGTCGGCAAACTCAAACGTCGCGATCAGACCCCGGGAGTAATGACCATGTGGCGAGTCAGACCAGCCAAACTGGATGACCTGCAACAGATTCTGGCCCTGACCAACGCCCAGAGCGGCCGGCTGTCGTCCACCCTGCCCAATACCCAAGCCGCCCTGACCAAAAAACTCCAACAGTCCCAGGCCAGCTTCGCCAACAAAACCGACACCAGCACCCCGCGCCGCCTGCTCTTCGTACTGGAAGACACAGACACCGGCCAACTCGTCGGCACCGCCGGCATAGACACCCGGGCAGGCAACGGCCAACCGTTCTACAACTACCGCCGCGATTACCTTATCCACGCCTCCCACGAACTCAACGTCTCCCGGCGTGTCGAAGTGCTGTACCCCAGCCATGCCCTCACCGACCTTACCCTGCTGTGCGCCTTCACCCTCAAACCGGAACTGCGAAACACCCCGGCCTTTGAGCTGCTTTCCCGCGCCCGCATGATGTTCATCGCCAGCCACCGGGAATGGTTCACCAATCGCACCGTAGTGGAAATCCAGGGCATACAGCATGAGAGCGGCGAAGTGCCCTTCTGGGACAGCCTTGGTCGCCACTTTTTTAACATGGATTTCGAAACCGCCGACCAGCACTCCGGCCAGCTTAGCAAAACCTTCATTGCCGAACTCATGCCCCCGAACCCAATATACGTGACCTTACTCAGCGAAGCCGCGCAAGAGGCATTGGGTGAGCCGCACCCGCTTACCCGGCCCAATTTCGACCTGTTGCAACGGGAAGGTTTCCTGCCCGGTTGCTACGTGGATATCTTCGATGGCGGCCCGGTGCTGGAAGCCCGAACCGACACACTTAAAACCGTTGTGACCAGCCAACCGAAAACGCTTCACGGTAGCGAGGGTCTCGATGGGGAAACCTGCCTGATCTCGGCGGGAGAAGGGCAAGACTTCCGCTGCCTGCTGACTCAGGTGTCTGAGACCCTGGCGGACGACGTAAAGGTACCGGTCAGCACCTGGCATGCATTGGACCGGAGCGCCGGCGACCGGGTAAGGATCTCGCCATTATGATCAATCCAGCTCAGGGGAGGGCGTAACATGCTTTTGATTCGCCCGTTGCAGGAAAACGATCTTGATGATCTTTATGGCATGGCCCAGAACGCCGGCAAAGGGCTGACCACCCTGCCGGCAGACCGGGAACTGCTGCAACGCAAGATCGAGCGTACCCGGGAATCCTTCAACCAGCGCTGTGCCCCGGAGGCCGGGCTGTACCTGTTTGCCCTGGAAGAGACCCAAAGCCGAAAAACGGTTGGCATCAGCGGCATCGAAGCCTGCGTGGGGCTGGAAGAGGTGTTCTACAATTACCGGCTGAGCGTTACGGTGAATGCCTCGCGGGAGCTGGGCGTGCATGTACGCACCCCCACCTTGCACCTGTCCAACGATATGACGGACACCACCGAAATCTGTTCGCTGTTGTTGGCCGGAGGTTATCAGGGAGGAGGCAATGGCTTGTTGTTATCCCGCTGCCGGTTCATGTTCCTCGATGACTTCCGCAAGCACTTCTCGGAAAAAGTCTTTGCCGAGATGCGTGGCGTGTCTGATAAAGACGGTCGCAGCCCGCTTTGGGATGCCCTTGGCAGCAAGTTCTTTGACATGGAATTCAGCCAGGCGGACATGCTCTCTGGCCTTGGCAACAAGTCCTTTATTGCCGAGCTGATGCCCAAGTACCCGATCTACCTGCCGATGCTGCCGGAAGAGGCGCGGGCGGTGATTGGCATGGTGCATGATAATACCCGGCCGGCATTGAAAATGTTGCAGGCAGAAGGTTTCAACTTTAACGGCATGGTGGATATTTTTGATGGCGGGCCGGCGGTGGAGGCGTTCGTGAACAACATCCGCACCGTTCGGGAATCCATCAATCGCCATGCCATGGTGGTCAATAAACCCATGAATCTGGACGTGCCACCGGAACAGCGCGTGATGATTTCAAACCGGTCGTTCCGGGACTTCAGGGTAACCACCCTGCCCATGGACTGCATCGGGCCGGATACCGTGAGTATTCCCCGCGACGTGGCGGAAGCCCTGCTGATCGAGTCCGGAGATCCGGTTCGCCTTGCGCCCTTGAAGGAAAGCGCTTTGTCACCCATTCATACACTAAAGGGCCAGGAAAGTGAGGACGAGAAAATTCTCGACCGGGTGCGCCATTATCGTAACCGGCATGGTCAGGATTAGCGCTGAAGCCGCTGACAAATTCCCTAATTGGAGGTGAGGAACAATGGCAAACCTGTCAGGCAATCTTTTTATAGACGGGCTGTGGATTCAGGGCCACGGGCAGCCATTTGAATCGTTACAGCCGGTCACGGGTGAGACTGTCTGGGACGGCAACGGCGCTAACCTGGAAGATGTAGACGCCGCCGTTCGCGAGGCCCGGGCTGCATTTGCACCCTGGCGGCGGAAGAGTTTTGCCGAGCGCCAGGCGGTGGTGGAGGCGTTTGCCCAGCAGCTGGAGGCCAACAAAGAGGCCCTGGCCCACCAGATTGGCCTGGAGACCGGCAAGCCGCTGTGGGAATCCCGCACCGAGGTGGCGGCCATGATCGGCAAGGTGCCCATTTCCATCAGGGCGTACAACGAACGTACCGGGCACTCAGAGTCGGATGTGGCCGGAGGACATGCGGTGCTGCGGCATCGGCCCCATGGCGTGGTGGCGGTGTTCGGCCCTTACAACTTTCCTGGCCATTTGCCGAACGGCCATATTGTGCCGGCCCTGCTGGCGGGCAACACCGTGGTGTTCAAACCCAGTGAGCTGACACCGGGCGTTGCCGAAATGACCGTGCGTTTCTGGGAAAAGGCGGGCCTGCCGGATGGTGTGATCAACCTGGTCCAGGGCGGCGCTGATACCGGCATATGCCTGGCCCGCCACCCGATGATCGACGGTCTGTTCTTCACCGGCAGTTCCAATGTTGGTCATCTGTTGCACGAACAGTTTGGCGGCCAGCCGGAGAAAATCCTGGCGCTGGAAATGGGCGGGAACAATCCGTTGATCGTTCAGAACGTGGCGGATGTAGACGGTGCAGTACATCACACCATCCAGTCTGCGTTTTTGTCGGCCGGCCAGCGCTGCACCTGTGCACGCCGGCTGCTGGTTCCCAAAGGCAAGAAAGGGGATGAGTTCCTGGCCCGGCTTGTAGACGTTGCCTCCCGTATTCAGGTGGGCGATTTTGATGCGGAGCCCCAGCCGTTCATGGGCTCGGTCATCTCTGCACAGGCGGCTGAGATGCTGCTGCAGGCCCAGGCCGATATGCTGGAGAAAGGCGCCCGTTCCCTGTTGGAGATGAAACAGCTCAAGCCGGGCACAGGCTTGTTGTCACCGGGCATTGTCGATGCCACGGAGGTGGAGCTGAAAGATCAGGAATTCTTTGGCCCGCTATTGACCGTTTACCGCTACAAGAGTTTTGACGATGCCCTGGAACTGGCCAACAACACCCGTTTCGGGCTGTCGGCGGGCATTTTGAGTGACGACCGCAAGCTGTATAACCGGCTGGTGGAAGAAGTGCGCGCCGGCATTGTGAACTGGAACAGGCCTCTTACCGGTGCCAGCAGTGCGGCACCGTTTGGTGGTGTGGGAGCCAGCGGCAACCATCGCGCCAGTGCCTATTACGCGGCGGACTACTGCGCCTGGCCCATGGCCTCGCTGGAGGCTGGCAAGAGTGAAATGCCAGATACCCTGGCGCCCGGCCTGACATTTGACTGACAGGAAGCCTGCTATGGTGAAACACGCGGTTGAAGCGAATTTTGACGGGCTGGTGGGCCCCACCCATAACTACGCAGGGTTGTCCTGGGGGAATGTGGCGTCGAAATCCAACGTGAACTCGGTGGCCAATCCCAGAGAGGCCGCCTTGCAAGGGTTGGCCAAGATGAAGCAGTTGGCTGACCGGGGCTACGTTCAGGGCGTCTTGCCGCCCCATGAGCGGCCACACCTGCCAACACTGCGCGCCCTCGGGTTTACCGGTAATGACCGGCAGGTGCTGGAGCAGGCCGCGAGTACAGACCCCTCCATTCTGGCCGCGGTGTCGTCCGCATCTGCCATGTGGACCGCCAATGCGGCGACGGTGTCCCCCAGTGCCGATACCAAAGACCATCGGGTACATTTCACTCCGGCGAATCTCTCCGCCAAGTTTCACCGGTCCATCGAGCACCGGGTGACCGGCCGCGCCCTGAAAGCCATTTTTACGGACGAAAGCTACTTTGCCCACCATCCGGCCTTGCCCTCGGTTAGCCACTTCGGGGATGAGGGCGCGGCCAACCATACCCGGTTGTGCAGCCGTTATGGTGAACCCGGTGTGGAACTGTTTGTGTATGGCCAGATAGCCTTCAACGAGCAGGCCCCGGCGCCGGTCAAATACCCGGCCCGGCAAACCCTGGAAGCCTCCAGGGCCATCGCCCGGCTGCATGGGCTGAGCGACCGCCACGCGGTGTTTGCCCAACAGAACCCTGCCGCCATTGATGCCGGCGTGTTCCACAACGATGTGATTGCGGTGGGCAACGGCAACTGCCTGTTCTACCACGAACTGGCGTTTCTGGAGGAAGACCGGGTGCTGGCGGAATTGAGCGACCGGCTGACCGGGGCTGCGCTTGAGGCCGTTCGGGTGTCTGCCAATGAGGTGCCCATCGAAGATGCCGTGGCCTCGTACCTGTTCAACAGCCAGCTGCTGAATACCCCGGACGGCATGTTGCTGGCGGTACCCGGTGAGTGCCGGGAAGTGCCATCGGTAAGCCGTTACCTGGATCAGCTGGTCAAAGGCGATGGCCCCATCACCAGCGTCGAAGTGTTCGATGTGAAGCAGTCCATGAGAAACGGAGGTGGGCCCGCCTGCCTGCGTTTGCGGGTGGTGTTGAACGATGAGGAGCTACACGCCATCAACCGGGGCGTAATTCTGACCGATGCACTCTACGACCGCCTGGTAGCCTGGGTGAATGCCCATTACCGGAGTGAGCTCGACCAACAGGACCTGGCAGACCCGATGCTGCTGGAGGAAGTCCGCAAGGCCCTGGATGAACTCACCGGTATTCTGGGGCTGGGTTCCATTTACGATTTCCAGTTGTAGCGAGCGGCGCTACTGGCTGGCGATGGAGCGGGTCAGCATATCCATGGTGTGGCGAATCAGGGCATCGGCGGGAAAGCTGCCGGCTTGGGTGGCTTCTGATTGGCACAGCATGATCACGCCGTGCAGGGCGCCCCGCAGGTACAGGGCCGTTTGTGCCGGTGAGCTGATGCGCTCCCGGCTCATGGTGCCGTCTTCCAGGCCGGTGTGAATAGCGGCCGTCATCAACTGCATCAGTTCGTTCTTGGAGCAGAGCATTTCCCGGGTCTGCTCTTCGTCGGCATCGGCGATGGCGGTAGACGCCTTGGTGAGCGCCGAGAAATAATCCGGTTCTTCCAGGTAAAAGCGATAGTAAGCCTCCCCCATGGCGCGGATCTGCGCCAGACCTGTCTCGGCTGAACCAAGCGCGTTTTCGAAACGCGTCACCAGGCTTTGGCCGGCCCGCAGCATGATCCCGCGCTGAATGGCCGCTTTGTCCTTGAAATAGACGTACAGCAGTGCCCGGCTCAGACTTGCCGTGCGTGCAATGTCGTCCATGGAGGTGCGCTCATAACCCTTCTCGGAGAACACCAGCTCGGCGGCATTCAGAATGGCGTCGTACCTTGCCTGTTTTTCCCGTTCCCGTCGTGACTTCAGGGGTTCGTTCATGGTGTTCCCGGCTTCCTGTGCGATGGCTGCATGATACCTGAAAGTGAATGGAAACCGATTATTGACAATTTGTCAAAGAATGACATGATGTCGGAAAACAAACGGCGGTTTCCGAAGGAATGGAGGCCAACAATCAATCTTTTCAGGGAAAGGGGCTGAATATCATGTCTCTCATCAAGCGCGGTGCGCCATTCTCCTTTGCCAGCCTGGCGCTGGTGGTTCTGGTTCTCTCTGGTTGCCGTGGTGGCACTGCCGATGCCCCCTCGGAGGCTGCGGTGTCTGTACGCGTGGCGGAGGTGACCGGCGGACAGGTGGAAGAAATCCCCTTACGGTTCTCCGGCATTGTCCGGGCTGCCCAGCGGGCCACCCTCACGTTCCAGCTCAGCGGCACCCTCCGGGAGCGCCCGGTAGAGCTGGGGCAGAATGTGAAGCCGGGGGATGTGCTGGCACGCCTCTACAATCCCGCCCTGGAACCGGCCCGTGATTCTGCCGCTGCACGGTTGGAAGAGCTGAAAACCCAGTTTGATCAGGCCCAGCGGGAATGGGAGCGTTCCAGCCGGCTGCACCAGCGTGGTGTGGTGTCGGAACAGAACCTGGAACAGATCGCCGCCCGTCGGGATTCCCTGAGAGCCAGTATGGCCACAGCGGAAGCCTCACTGGCGGAAGCCACCCGCTTGCTGGAAGAAAGCGTATTGAAAGCGCCGTTTGCCGGTCAGGTGGAAGCCTTGCTGGTGGAGCGTGATGAATTTGTATCTGCCGGCCAGCCGGTGATTCGATTGTCGTCGCCGCTGGGGCGGGAAGTGGAGGTGCGTGTGCCTGCCCATCTGCTCAGCCACGTACGCGTGGGGCAGGAGTTGCCGGTCTGGTCCGTGCAGGATCGCAACCGGGACGCGGAAACCGGCACCGTGATTGAGATTGCCCAGGGTAGTTCCATTCGCGGTGAGCTGCACCCGGTTTTGGTGAGCCTGCCGCCCCAGTCCCTGGGTTCCGGCGAACCGGTCGAGGTGGGTATCACACCGGTGCGGGCCTCTGCCATGACCGTGCCTTTGCTGGCAGTGGTGAGAAACGACTCGGGCACCAGCGTATTCCGGGTGGATGAGGCCACTGCGCGGCAGGTGCCGGTTAAAATCGACCGGGTGATTGGTGAGCGGGTGATGGTGCACCCGGGCGAATTGCAGGCGGGTGACCAGGTAGTTTACGCCGGCACCACCCGGCTGGTAGACGGTGACCGGGTGGAGATCCGCTGATGGCCCGCCAACTGCTGAACTATCAACGCCTGCTGGGCATGGTGGTGACCATGCTGTGCCTGCTGGGCATCGCGGCATACAGCACCATGCCCCGGCAGGAAGACCCCTCGTTTCCCTATCGTGCCGGCATGATTACCGTCAGTTATCCCGGTGCCAGTGCCGAGGCGGTTGAGCGCCTGGTATTGCGGCCACTGACCGATGAACTGCGTCAGGTGGAGGAACTGGATTTCAGCTTCGGTACCGCCCGCACCGGCGTGGCGCTTTCCCGCCTCAAACTCCGGGACCATATCTACGATACCGACCCCGCCTGGGACCGTGTGCGACAGGCCATGGAGCGGGCCCGGCAGGACTTTCCGGACGATGTTGGCCAGATGACCCTGGATGATCGGCTGATTGATATTCCCGCCGTGGTGATTGCCGTGGGTGGCTCGCCCTCGGTAACCGAACTTTCGAAAGTGGCCGAACGCCTGAAACAGAACCTGTCGGATATTCCCGGCATTTCCCGCATTGAGCTTGAGGGGGATGCCGACGAACAGATCACCCTGGCCCTGGACGACGCCGCACTGTTCCGCCTGGGCATTTCTCCGAAACGGGTGCTGGACACCCTGGCCCAGCGCAACCAGACCATTCCCGGCGGCTTTGTGGTGGTGGACGGCAAGCGACTGTCTGTGTTGCCCAACACCGAATTCGCTGACATAGATGATATTCGCGCAACCCCTATCGAACTGCCGGACGGCTCCCAGGTGCCTCTGGCCGCCGCTGCCGAAGTGTGGCGAGGCCCGGCGGAACCCCGGCAACCGGAAACCTGGTTTGATGGTGAGCGAGTGGTGCTGCTGTCCATCATCATGGAAGAGGGCAGTACCGACGCTATTCGATTTGGCGAGCGTATCCGCGAGCGGGTAGAGCAGGTTCGGGGCGATTTCGAACCCTATGAAATCCGGGAGATGTTCTTCCAGCCAGACAAGGTTGCCGAACGCCTGGTGAACCTGGCCTGGAGCCTGGTGTTGTCGGTTTTGATTATCGTTGCCGTGGTGTTCACCGGTATGGGCATTCGCATGGGCCTGCTGGTGGCCTCGATACTGCCGATGGTGGCGCTGATCAGCGTGGGCCTGTACGACCTGGGCGGCGGAGTGCTGCACCAGATTGCGGTGATCGGCATGGTGATTTCCCTGGGTATCCTGATCGACAATGCGATTGTCATTGTTGAGAACATTCAGGGTCATCTGGACGAGGGCATGCGTCGCCTTGATGCCCTGAAACAAGCGGTTGGCGAGCTGGCCGGCCCGCTCGGTGCGTCCACTGGTACCACACTGGCAGCCTTTGCACCCCTGCTGATGGCCAAGGGCGGTGCGGCGGATTTCACCCGGGGTGTGCCGGTGATGATCATGCTCACCCTGTCGGTCAGTTACCTTCTGGCCATTTCAGCGGTGCCCCTGCTGGCGGCCCGTTTCCTCAAACCCCGCAGAAACGTGCAGGGTGATCGCCTGATCGGGTTGGCGCGCTTTCTGGGCGGGCTGGTGTTCCGGTATCCCGGGCGCCTGATCATCCTCGGCGCAGGGCTGGTCACCATCAGTCTTTCCATGACTCCGTTCATGGCGCAACAGTTCTTCCCCAATGCGGACCGGCCCCGGGTGATCGTGGAGCTGTACATGCCGGAGGGCACCGACCAGGCCCGCACGGCGGAAATTGCCGAGCGCCTGGAACGGGCTATTCGCACCCAGCCGGAAGCACTGGAGGTGCACCGGTTTGTTGGCTTCACCGGCCCAGCGTTCTATTACAACCTCCAACGATCGCCCCAGTCGCCCAACCGGGCCAGGCTGGTTATCCGCACACCCACCCTGGCCGACACCACCGATTTGATCCACTGGGTCAGGAATGAAGTAGCGGTGTCCATGCCAGAGGTGGATATCTCTGCGGGCATCCTCGGCCAGGGGCCGCCCCGGACCGCACCGGTGGAAGTCCGGGTTTACCATGCAGACGACGCCACCCGCACCCGGGCGACGGAGCAGGTGTTCTCCGCGCTGAGGCGTATTGAAGGTACCGTGGACGTGCGTAACGACCTGGATATCGGTGTGCCCAGCATTGCCATCAACGTGGACGACGCCACTGCCGCCCGTTATGGCCTGAGCAGGGCGGATGTCGCCCAGAGCCTCTACGGCCAGAGCTTCGGTGCGGTGGCTGAGCGTTATCGCCAGGAAGATGACCCGATTCCCATGATCCTGCGTTCCCGCGAGGGTACCTCCCTGTCGCTGTCCCGGCTGTTGTCCGTCAACACCTACAACGACCGGGGCGATGCCGTACCGTTATCCGCTGTCGCCACCGTGGAAACCACCTGGGAGCCGGCTGCCAGATACCTGCGCAACGGCGTTCGGGTGAACACCGTGAGTGCCAACCTGGAAGACGGCTACAGCTTCAGCCAGGCCCTGGATGGCTTGAATGCGGCTCTTGAGAATCAGCCGTTGCCCGCCGGCACGCGGCTGGAAATGGGGGGCGATGCCGAAGGCTCCAACGACGCCAACACAGCACTGTTGAAAGCCGCGCCCATCGGCATGTTGTTGCTGTTGTTCTTCCTGCTGCTGCAGTTCAACTCATTCCGGCGGGTGGGGGTGATTCTGCTGACCGTGCCGCTGGCGACGGTGGGAATATTCCCCGGGCTTGTATTATCCGGCTCGCCGTTCGGGTTTCAGTCGCTGCTGGGAGTGATTGCGCTGGTGGGAATTGTGGTGAACAACGCCATCGTGCTGCTTGATGTGATGGACCGGGAACTGGAGCGGGGCAGGGCCATCCGCGATGCCGTTCGTACCGCCGTTGAACGCCGAACCCGGCCGATCCTGTTAACCACGGCCACCACGGTTGCCGGATTGCTGCCCCTGGCATTCTCCAGCTCCACCCTGTGGCCGCCCATGGCCTGGGCCATTATCTCTGGCCTGCTGGCCTCAACGGTACTGACCCTGCTGGTGATCCCGTCTGTGTGCACCAAACTGATCAAACTGCCAGTGGCCGAACCGGAAAACGCCCCGGCCTGAGCCTGACCGGGGCCGGGTAACGAACTACCTGGCCCCAAAACTTCCCTTAGCCCGAATCATCAAACCCACCCGCTGGCCAACCGGCACCGCCCGGTTCGGGAACACAATGGCCTCCGGCGCCGTGCCCACCTGATAACGGGTTTCGTCGTCTTCCCAGATCACCGTGCCCGGCTGGTATTCGGTAAAATTCGCCACATCATCCGGCACATGAAACCGGAACGCCGGCCCGGTATTCAGAATCTCGTGCACCACCTCAAACACCGTCAGATGATCAAACGGCGCCTGAACCGCAGGCGCCGGCTGGCCACAAAACCGCCGCCGAAGCGCCCGCTCAATGCCCCGGAACCGTCGTAAATCATTCTTGCCAAACGGCTCCACCTTGCCCAGCTCAACCGTAAAACTCTCCGCCTCCAGCAGCGTTGCTGTGAACGACGAAAACACCGTCGACTCCCGGTGCTGCAGCAACAGCGTCTCCACCTCCGCCTCCAGCAGAAACTCACACTGTGCCGCCGGTACCGACCGACCCTCCAAAAACGGATACAACGCAAACCGCTCCCGCTTCGACGGCCGGATCGCCGTGTGCAAATCATAGTGACTCAACGCCAGCCCCTGATGCGCCATCGCAAACTGCCGACACATCTCCTCCAGAAACCGCGCCCGCGCTGCCTCCGGCAGGCCCTTATATTCCGGCTTACTGTGAGCCCCGTTAAACAGCCGGTTCATGTTCACATCCACAAACCGCTCCCCGGCCAACATCGCCACCGGATTCCCCAACATCAGCAACGCCGGACAAGCCAGTTGCCACTGCCCGGCAAACAACTCCGACACCAACCCGTTCAACACCTCAATCGGCGCCGTCTCATTACCGTGCACCCCGGCCGAGATAATCAACGCCTCCTTGTTCGGATTCTCCCGCCCCGCTGGCGGTGTCAGCCACAACACACCATTGGCCTTACGGGAAACCTGCGTGCCGTCTGGGAGTTGGTGTTTGGTTTCGGGTAAATCGGAAGACGCGCTGGCCAGCGTATGGGCCAGCCAGTCGGGGTGGAAGTCAAAGAGTGAGTTTGAAACGTTCATAGATTCCCCTTAGAAAAGAGCTTCGCGAAAGCCCTCTCAGAGTTCGGGGACAGATGGCAGGATCTGCTTTCCGGGAATCTTGAAGGCCAGGGACGGCCTGAAAGAAGCGCACATGGATGTGCTCGTAGCGTTTCCCGGAAAGCAGATCCTGCCAGCTGGCCTGGCACCAAAACCGAAAGCCAGTCCCGCCGGCTGGCCGTGCACCAAAAGCAACAACTCAGGAGTTTATAGGCCTCTGATGCCGCAAAAGATGGTTTTCCAGTTTGCGGAAAACGAACACCAGCATAAACGTCAAAGCCATGTAGCAAAGCGCCACAAAAATAAACGCCTCAAAAGGAGCATAAAACCGCGAATAAATGTTCCGCGCCGCCCCCGTCAAATCCACAATCGTCACCACACTGGCAATCGCACTCGCATGAAGCATAAAAATCACCTCATTCGAGTAAGCCTGCACCGCCCGCCGCGCCGCATTGGGCAGAATAATCCGCCGCATCCGCAACAGCCAGTTCATGCCATAGGCCTTGGCCGCCTCAATCTCGCCATTGGGCGTCGCCACAATCGCTCCCCGGATAATCTCCGTGGTATAGGCCGCCGTATTCAGCGTAAAGGCCAACAGGGCAGGGTAGAAAGGCTCCCGGAAAATCGTCCACCAGAAGGTCTCGTGAATGCCCGGAATCTGCGCCACGCCGTAATAGATAATGTATAGCTGAATCAGCAGCGGCGTGCCCCGGAACAAATAGGTGTACAGCCAGATTGGACCAGACACAAACGGATTGCGCACCGTACGCAGAATCGCCAGGGGAACTGCAACCACCAGGCCAATCACCAGCGACAGAAACACCAGCTGCACGGTGGTCACCATGCCATCCCAGTATTCCATCATGGTCATGGCATTGAAGATATCGTTCGTGTTCAACCATTCGGCAATGAAATCAGGCATCCTCAATTCCCCCGAACCACGCCGACATTGGCCCGCTTGTCGAGCCACTTGATGAACAACTCAGAGCCCGCCGTCAGTGCCAGATAAACCGCCGCCACCGGGATAAAGAAGTGGAACGGCATACGCTCAGCCTTGGCGGCTTCTTCCGCCACCCGCACCATATCGGTCAGGCCGATGATCGACACCAGAGCAGTGGTCTTCAGCAGCACCTGCCAGTTATTGCCGATACCAGGCAGGGCATGGCGCAGCATCTGCGGAATCATCACCCGGCGGAAGGTGTGCCAGCGGGAAAAGCCGTAGGCCTTGGCGGCCTCGATCTGGCCGGTATCCACCGCAAGAAAAGCGCCCCGGAAGGTTTCCGTCATATAGGCACCAAAGATCAGCCCGATGGTCACCACGCCAGAGATGAACGGATCGAACTGGAAGAAAAAGTCGATTTGCCGGGTTTCCCATAAATAATCGGATAGCGCGTTCACCGCCACCTGGCCGCCATAGTAGAACAACAGCATCATCACCAGATCGGGCACGCCGCGAATCAGGGTGGTGTAAGCGGTTGCCACGCCGGTCAGTACCCGGTTGCCAGAGAGTTTGGCCGAGGCGCCAAGCAACCCCAGGGTGACTGCGAGAGCGAGCGAGAGGAAGGCCAGCTCAATGGTGACCATCGCCCCCTCTGCGAGGGCCGGGCCGTAGCCTTTCAGATCAAGCATGGGAAGTTCCGGAAAGCGGGGAGCAGCCAACAGGCTGCTCCCGGGGTCTTTTTAAATCTTGATGTCGTAGCTGAAGTACTTCTCCATGATGGCATCATAAGTACCATCTTCTTTCAGCTTCCTGAGCGCGGCGTTGATGTCTTCGGCCAGTTGGGTATCGCGCTTGCGCATGGCAACGCCCACACCGTCACCGAGTTTTACTGACTCGCCGACTTCCTTGTAACCTTCGCGGTTAAGGATGGTTTGCTCGCCCACCGGGTAGTCCACAAAGACGGCGTCCAGACGCTGGCCTTCCAGGTCCAGAACCATGTCTTCAGCGGTGGTGTAACGCTTGATGGAAACCACGCCGCCCATGTTTTCGGTTACGTAGGTGTCCATGGTGGTGCCACGCTGTACACCGATGTTCTTGCCCTTCATGGCGTCCATGTCGGTTACGTCGGTGTTGAACGATTCAGGGCCGAACCAGCCGCCTGGAGTGATGTAGTACGGCTCGGAGAACAGTACACGCTCGGCGCGCTCAGGGGTGATTGACATGGATGACATGATCAGGTCGAACTTACGGGCCAGCAGGCCCGGGATCATGCCGTCCCACGCCTGGATGACGAACTCACAGTTGGCGTTCAGTTCTTCACACATGGCGGTAGCCAGTTCCACTTCGAAACCGGTCAGCTCGCCGTTCTCGTCGCGGTATTCGAACGGCTCGTAGGGGATATCGAATGCGATGCGCAGGTTCCGGTCCTGAGCCTGAGCGGTGCCGGCGATCATGGCCAGGGCACAGCTTGCTGCAACAATCAGTTTTTTCATGTGTCACTTCTCCAGTAAGTTGCCGTTATGGCTTTATTCTTTATGGAAGTTTCTATTCCGTTTCCGGTTTCAAGATAGCACCGGAGTTCAGAACTTGGGAGCAAGAAATTGCTTCATGCGTTCGGATTCCGGGTGGTCAAAGACCTTGTCCGGTGAACCCTGCTCCTCAATCACGCCCTGATGCAAGAACAGGACCTGAGTGGACACATCCCTTGCAAACGCCATCTCGTGGGTGACCACAATCATGGTGCGGCCTTCCTCGGCCAGACTCTGCATAACCTTCAAAACCTCACCCACCAACTCCGGATCGAGAGCAGACGTGGGCTCATCAAACAGCATGACCTCCGGCTCCATAGCCAGGGCGCGGGCGATGGCTGCACGCTGCTGCTGGCCGCCAGACATCTGGGCCGGGTAGTAATCCTTGCGTTCGTAGATGCCCACCTTATTAAGGTAGGCCTCAGCCCGCTCAATGGCCTCTTTTTTCGGGATTTTGAGGACGTTGATCGGCGCTTCAATGATGTTTTCCAGCACCGTCATGTGGGACCACAGGTTGAAGCTTTGGAAAACCATGGACAGCCGCGCGCGGATCAGCTCCACCTGGCGATTGTCTGCCGGAATTCGCTCGCCCTTGCGGTTGTTTTTGAACCGGATTGGGTCACCGTGCACGATAATGTCGCCGGATGTCGGGGTTTCGAGCAGGTTGATGCAACGCAGAAAGGTACTCTTGCCGGAGCCGGAACTGCCGATCAGCGAGACCACGTCGCCTTTGCGGGTTTCCAGAGAAATGCCCTTGAGGACTTCGAGTTTGTCAAAGGTCTTGTGGATGTCCCTGCAAATCAGAGGCGCTGATTCCGCCATGGGGTGACTCCTGGGGCTGTCATACAAAGGCGCATGTTTTACGGACTGTTGCCGTGGAAATCAATACCGCTTTGTTGGATTTTGGTGAAAATCGAAGCACTTGCCTGTTGGTCATTCTGGCCTAATCAATGATCAATGCAAACAATTTTACACCTCACGGTGAGCCTGAATCGTTCAGCAGATCGGCGAGATCTTCCGGGGCGGGGATGCGCAGCAATTCATCCCCTTCTTTCTCCATTTCCTTCATGGTTTGCCGCACGAAGCGAACGTGGGCGGTGGCCACTTTGCGTGCCTGGTCAGGTTTGCCGGCCATAATGGCTTCGTAAAGTTGGCGATGCTGCCCCATGATTTTCCGGCGCATGTCTTCTTTCGGGTTCAGGTTGGACACCGAGGCCTGAACGGTCAGCAGCATCATGTTTTTCAAGCCGCTCAGGATGTGCACCAGGATCGGGTTGTGGGAGGCCTCCACAATGGCATGGTGAAAGCCGTGGTCCGGTCGGGCGTTGCTCAGCGGGTCTGTGCTTTCCAGCGCGCGGAACGCCCGGGTAAGCCGGTGCCGGTCCAGATTGGTGGCCCGCTGTGCCGCCAGAAAAGCGGCCTGGCCTTCCAGTTGCTCCCGCACTTCCAGCAGGTCATAGAGGGTGCGGGTATGGCCCTGATAGAGGTACATCAACGGGCTGTTCGCGCCCTGTGCGCCGGACTCCGGCACGATGCTGGCAACAAACGAGCCCTTTCCGTGGCGGGTTTCAATGACGCCCCGGGCCTGCAGCTCATGCAGAGCCTCGCGCACCACCGATCGGGATACCCCAAGTTTGGTTGAGAGCTGCCGTTCCGACGGGATCTTCTGCCCTGGCGCCAGGCCGCCTTCCAGAATCAGGTGCTCAAGCTTGTAGGAAATTTCTTTGGATATGCCCATGATCTTATTGCTGGTCTGACCAGTTTCGGGTTGTACGGATCCGTTTTTGCTGAGGCTGCCTGTACCGCCAAACTTCATGAATGGCGGGAGGTTACGAATTATTCCATGTTTCGGGATTTAACAAACTGGTAGGACCAGTTGCTAAAACGATAGACGATCTCTGCGCTGATGGCGAGTATTCTGAGGTTTGTAGATTCTGAAATTGTACGTCAGCGAGGTTGAAGCCATGTTAACCATCCATCGCCTGGATCTAGAAGATGCCCGGCTCCTGATCAAAGGCGCCAGCGAAAAGGCCCGCGACATCGGTGTTCCCATGTGTATAGCGGTGGTGGACGAATCCGGCAACCTGGTGGCGTTTGAACGCATGGACGGTGGCAAAACCACCAGTGTCATTATCGCCCAGGACAAAGCCTTTACGGCCGCCGCCGCCCGCAAAGCCACCCACGAATACAACGCGGCCAACGTGCCGGGCAATCTGGCTTTCGGTATTCATACCGAAGTGGGTGGCCGTTTAAGCACGGTGGGCGGGGGCTTGCCAGTGCTGGTGAATGGAGAGGTGGTTGGCGGGATTGGTTTGAGTTCAGGCACCCCGCAACAGGACATGGATTGTGCCCAGGCGGGTATCGACTACTTTGAACAACAGCGCCAATAACAATCAGAGAACGTTATGACAACCACATCACATGCCACCAAATCGGGGTTAACTAAAACGGAATTGGCTGAACAGTTCCGGGCCTTTATCGACCCGGAGTTTGTCATTACCGATGACGAAACCCTCAAACCCTATGAGTGCGATGGCCTGGCCATGTACCGGGAAATGCCCATGCTGGTGGTGCTGCCAGAGACCGTACAGCAGGTGCAGCGGGTCATGCGAATCTGCCACGAACAGGGCGTGCCCGTGGTGGCCCGCGGCGCCGGTACAGGTTTGTGCGCAGGAGCCATGCCCCACAAAGAGGGCGTGGTGCTGTCTCTGGCCAAGTTTAACCGTATTCTGGAAGTTGACCCGCTGGCCCGGACGGCCCGGCTGCAACCGGGCGTGCGGAACCTGGCCATCAGCGAAGAGGCCGCCCAGTTCGGCCTGTATTACGGGCCGGACCCGTCATCCCAGATCGCCTGCACCATTGGCGGTAATGTGGCGGAGAACTCTGGCGGCGTGCACTGCCTGAAGTACGGGCTGACCGTCCATAACCTGCTGAGTGTCGAAATCGTCACGGCCGAAGGTGACCGGGTAACAGTGGGCAGCGACGGGCTCGATAGCTGTGGTATGGACTTGCTGGCACTGCTGACCGGCTCCGAAGGGCTTCTGGGTGTGGTCACGGAGGTGAAGGTCAAACTGTTACCCAAGCCGGAAGTGGCGCAGGTGATCATGGCCGGTTTCGACAGTGTTGAGAAAGCTGGCGATGCGGTCGGTGGTGTCATCGCCCATGGCATCATTCCCGGTGGTCTGGAAATGATGGATGGCCACGCCATTATTGCTGCTGATGATTTTTGCCAGGCGGGCTACCCGAGAGACGCCAAGGCCTTGCTGCTGTGCGAGGTGGATGGCACCGAAGAAGAAGTGCACGAACACATTGCCGAGGCAGAAGCGGTGTTCCGGAAACTGGGCGCTACCTCCATCCGCACGTCCTCCAGCGAGGCGGAGCGTGCGCTGTTGTGGAAAGGCCGTAAATCGGCGTTTCCGGCGGTTGGTCGAATCTCGCCTGACTATTACTGTATGGACGGCACCATTCCGCGCCGACACCTGGCCAAGGTGCTTCTGGAAATGGAGAGCATGTCCGAGCGGTTTGGCCTGCGGGTGGCCAATGTGTTCCACGCCGGCGACGGCAACTTGCACCCGTTGATTCTGTTTGATGCCAATGTGCCCGGTGAGTTCGAGAGTGCCGAGGCTTTCGGCAGCGCCATCCTGTCTCTGTGTGTGGAAGTGGGCGGCTGCATAACCGGCGAACATGGCGTGGGTGTGGAGAAAATCCGCCAGATGGCCGTGCAGTTCAACGACGAAGAATTGCAGCAGTTCCACGATGTAAAGGCCGCCTTCGACCCCACCGGCATCCTGAATCCCGGCAAGGGCGTGCCGACGCTGCGGTTCTGTCAGGAATATCGCTCTATCGAACATAAGCAACACAACCACGAACAGGCGGGTGCCAGCCATGGCTGATCAGATTCAACAACTGCAGGAGCAGGTGCTTCAGGCCCGGCAGAACGGAAACAAGCTGAATATTGTTGGCGGTGGCAGCAAGGCGTTCATGGGCCGTGAGCCAAGCGCAAACGCCGACACCCTGAGCCTGGCCGGCCACACAGGCATTGTGGAGTATCACCCGGTTGAGCTGGTGCTGACGGTGCGGGCCGGCACACCCCTTAAAGATATTGAAGAAGCGCTGGCGGCAGAAGGCCAATGTCTGCACTTTGAACCGCCTCGTTTCACTGAGTCATCCACCATTGGCGGCACGCTGGCCTGTAACCTGTCTGGCCCCGCCCGCCCCTGGACAGGATCGGTGAGGGATCAGGTGCTGGGCATTCGGCTGCTGAACGGCAAGGGTGAACACCTCCGTTTTGGTGGCCAGGTGATGAAGAACGTGGCCGGTTATGATGTGTCCCGGTTGCAGGCTGGCGCAATGGGCACCCTGGGCTTAATCACCGAGATCAGCCTGAAAGTGATGCCGAAACCGGCGGCGTCCGTCACCCTGGTTCAGGATATGGCCATGGATGAGGTGATCGACTACATGAACCGCCGGGCCGGCGAGCCTAAGCCCATCACCGGCGCCTGCTGGGTGGATGGCAAGGTGTATCTGCGTTTGTCTGGCGCACGTTCGGCTGTTGAGGCCACCGCCGACAAATGGTCTGGCGATGTATTGGACGACGGTGACCGCTTCTGGCAGCAGATCCGGGATATGCAGCATGGGTTCTTCTCCGATGCCGAGGCACCCCTCTGGCGTTTTTCAGTGGGATCAACTGCGCCCGCCGCTGATCTGCCCGGCCCCTGGCTGATGGACTGGGTGGGTGGCCAGCGCTGGTATCGGGGTGACGCCTCGCTTGCCGACATGGAAAAGCTGGCGCGGTCAGCGGGTGGCCAGGTCAGCCTGTTCCGCGGCGGCGACCGCCAGGGTGAGGTGATGCAATCGCCACCAGAAGCGCTGAAAACCATCCAGCGCCGCGTAAAAAACTCGTTTGACCCCGACGGCCTGTTTAATCCCGGCCGCCTTTATAGTTGGTTGTAATCGTGCAAACGAATCTGGTTCAGCAATTTGCCAATACATCCGAAGGCCAGGAGGCGGAAGAAATCCTCCGGGCCTGTGTGCACTGCGGTTTTTGCACCGCAACCTGCCCCACCTATCAGGAACTGAACGACGAGCGAGACGGCCCCCGTGGCCGGATCTATCTGATGAAGATGTTTCTGGAAGGCGGGGAAGTGACAGAGAAGACCCGGGAGCACCTGGACCGCTGCCTGACTTGCCGCAGCTGCGAGACGACGTGCCCCTCAGGTGTCCAGTATGGTCGTCTGGTGGATATCAGCCGTGGCTTGCTGGAAGAGGAGCTGCCCCGCAAGCCGAAAGAAAAATGGCTGCGCTGGGCGCTCACCCGGGTGTTACCCCATCGCCGGTTGTTCGGCTTGCTGCTGAGGGCCGGGCAGGCATTCCGGCCGATGCTGCCGGAAAAGCTCCGCACCAAGGTGCCGCCGCGCCGGCAGGCCAGCCCCTGGCCAGCTTCAAGCCACAACCGCATTGTGCTGGGGCTTGCCGGATGCGTGCAGCCCTCGGCGGCCCCCAACACCAATGCGGCGACAGCCCGGGTACTGGATAAACTCGGCATTACCCTGGTGGAAGCGCCCCAGGCTGGCTGTTGTGGCGCGGTGAATTACCACCTGTCTGAGCACGAGCGCGGCCTGGAGCAGATGCGCCGAAACATCGATGCCTGGTGGCCGGCCATCGAGGCGGGGGCGGAAGCCATCGTGATGACAGCGTCCGGCTGCGGAGCCATGGTACAGGATTACGGCCATCTGCTCAGGGACGACCCGGTCTACGCCAACAAGGCCCGGAAAGTGAGCGAACTGTGCACCGATCTGGGCGCCTTTATGCTGAAGGAGGATCTGGAGCCCCTGAAAGCCAGTGCCCAGGCGGGAAAAGTGGCCTTCCATTGCCCGTGTACCCTGCAGCACGCCATGAAGCAGAACGGCGTGGTGGAGCAGGTGCTGACCCGTGCCGGCATTGACCTGGCCGCCACGAAAGACAAGCACCTGTGCTGTGGTTCGGCGGGAACCTATTCGATCACCCAGCCGGAGATGAGCCAGAAACTGCTGAGTAACAAGCTGGAAGCGTTGACCATTGATGATCCAGTACGAATTGTAACCGCCAATATCGGTTGCCAGCTGCATCTGGAGTCCCGCTCAGACGTGCCCGTTCACCATTGGATCGAGCTGCTGGACCGGTGACACGGTTCCTGCAAAACCGTTCGTCATCGGTTATAGTCTGACCCGGTGTCAGGTTTCTGCCTGGCACCGGCACACTCGAGCACCAACAACTTCACAGGATGTGAACCCATGCCAAGGATCAAGGCCCTGCCGTTTTGCCTATGTCTTTTCCTCTCGCTGCCGGCTCAGGCGGAAATCTATCGCTGGACCGATGCCAACGGCTCCATTCACTTTTCCGACACGCCGCCGATGCTGGACGAGCACCATCGGGTGCAGGTGCGGCCGACCACCACCATGCCGATGGCAGAGAATATCCGGCAGTCTGACCGGGTAACCCGTAACCGCAAAGAGCTGGACCGGCTACTCTCGCCTAACAGCAAGCATCGTTACGCCAAATCTCAGCAGGCGGAGGAAGCCCGTACCCGGCAGTGCGAGCAGTACCGCAAGCAACTGGACCGTTTGCAGGCGAGACTTCGCGCCGGTTACGGCAACGATCGGGGCAACAGTCTGCGGCAGCGGCGCCGGGAACTGAGCCAGACCTACAGCCGTGAGTGTGTACTGAAATAGTTAGCTTTCGGAAAGCGCTGATTGCCGGGCGATCATAATTATTGTTAGCTATCTACCTTGTCTCTGGAGGTAGATCTTGTCGCATTTTCAGCTTGCACTTCTGCTTGGTATGACCGTCGCACTTGGGCCCCTGGCCCTGGATGCCTACCTGCCCGCATTTCCGGCCATTGCCCGGGAGTTTGCCATTCCCCATGCCGATGTGGGCCTAACGCTGAGCGCCTATGTGGCAACTCTGGGCATGGCCCAACTGGTGGGCGGGCCGTTATCTGACCGTTATGGCCGCCGCAACATCCTGTTTATCGGGCTGGCGGTGTTTGCTCTGGCCAGCCTGATGATAGCGCTGGCGGATAACCTGTCCGGCATGATTGCCTGGCGGGTGGTCCAGGGTGTTGGCGGCGCATTCTGTGCGGTGTCGGTGCCCGCTATTGTGAGGGACCAGGTGGGTGGCCAGGAAGCAGCCAGACTGTTCGGGTTGATCGGGCTGATCATGTTTATCGCCCCGGCGGCGGCTCCGTCTCTTGGCGCCCTCATGCTGGCGCTGGGTGACTGGCACTGGATCTACGTATTTCTGGCGGCCTACGCGTTCTTCCTGGCCGTGGTCCTGCAACTGGCTTTGTTTCCCCGGCTCAAACCCCGGCCCCGGACAACCACGCCGGTCAAAACACTGGTGACCAACTATGTGCTGGTGCTCAAGCATCACACAACCATGCGTTTTGTCGGCATCCAGGTGATGTGTTTCAGCAGCATGATGCTGTTTATCACCCATTCTTCGTTTATCTATCAGGAGTGGTTTGGGCTGTCGAACAGCACGTTTTCCATTCTGTTTGCCGCCAATATCGGAGTGATGGCGGTGCTCAACCTGATTAACCGGCCGCTACTGCGCACCATTTCTTCCGTGGTGCTGTTAAGGGTGCAGGTCATCATCCAGTTCGTGATGCTAGTGGGTCTGGTATCAGTGGTGTTGCTGGATGGGCCCTTGTGGGCGGTAGCCGGATTTATTATCGCGGCGGTAGGTTGCCAGGGTGGGATTGTGCCGAACAATATGGCCAACGCCCTTGAATTTTTCCCCACATGGGGGGTACGGCCGCGGCCATGCTGGGGGCGTCCCAGTTCACTCTGGCCGGTGCGATCAGTGCCTTGTCATCGGCCTTTGGTGGCGAGGCTTTGCTGCCTATTACCCTGAGTATGCTGGCCTGTTCGGTAGGTGCGGTTTTGTTGTCATTAGGAGCGCCGGCAGCCGTAGCCCGGGAGAAGGTCGCAGAACAAGCGGCCTGAGCATTAAAGTATTGGAAAGTGGCTTTTAGCTGTTGGCTCCGAAAAGGGTTGCTTGCAAAGCGTGCCTTAAAATAATGACAATGTTTCTCATTGTTATTTTGGCAGTAGATTGGGGCAATTGGTCTCGCAATGTGGAACAGAAAAATGTATGACCTCTCAGAGCTGGAAGCATTTGTCTCAGTGGTGCGAACCGGCAGCCTGACGGCCAGTACCAAAGACCTGGGGTTGCCGAAATCGACGCTCAGCCGGAAAATTCGCCAACTTGAACAGGCCGTCGGGCAGCCACTGTTGCTGAGGCAGTCCCGGCGTATTGTGCCTAACGAAGCGGGGCGCGTGTTTTACCGTTACAGCGTTGAGATTCTTGAGTTGGTTTCCCAGGGCCGGGAGGCGCTGGATGAATTGAAGGAGGATGTCAGCGGTACACTGGAGCTAAGGTGCCATGAAGCCTTCGTGCGTGGTTGGTTTTCCGGTGTGGTGCGATCGTTTCTAGAACAGCATGGCGATGTGCGGGTGGCTATTGGCACCCAGCAGGAGGTTCCCGGTGAGTTGGAAGATGGTGTGTGTTTATGGCTCGGAGAGGTTGGAGAAACCACTCTGAGACAGGAGCGTTTGGGGAGCCTTAGCCAGGGTATCTATGGCAGCCCGGACTATTTCGAGCGATATGGTGTGCCAGCGTCTCCCGGCGAACTTGATCGCCACCAGTGGGTTGACCTGCTGGGCGGGCCGGGGCCGGGTCTGGTTTTGCGTCATCCCAAGCTGGGAACCTACCCGCTCGCCATGCCTGTACGGACGTTTACCGTTGATCAGTCGTGTGTTCAGGGCGATGCCATAGCGGCTGGCCGGGGCCTGGGCTTGATTCCTCACTGGTTGGCCGAGCGCCGGCTGGAAGCTCACCCTGGGCAATTCGGATTGTGCCTGCCTGAGTGGCGAGGGCCGGTGCTGCCAGTCACCCTGCTGTATCCTCACGGCCATTTGCCCAGAAGGGTGAGGGCGTTCATGGCTCACCTGCGAGCAAACGTGCCGGATGAATGGATCGGGGAGCTGGAATTCACCCATAATGTACCGCTATGAAACTTATCCTGAGCCGCAAAGGCTTTGACAGTTCTGCCGGTGGTTGCCCGAACCCCGTGTTTCCGGACGGACGTGCTCTGGCACTTCCGATACCGGATGATCAGTCGCCTATCCGGTATAGCCAGATTCAGCACGATGGCCAAAGCATTGGCCCCCTGGTATCCCAGCTAACCGGCCGCTCTGGCTTCTCTCGAACAGGCGCCCACCTGGACCCGGATCTGATCGAGGATGCCTATCCCCGGCTGCCAGGCTGGCGCCCGTTGCTTGGTCAGCACGGCTCGGCCCAGGCTCATCTGGCCAACCACGGTGTGGGGCCCGGCGATCTGTTTCTGTTCTTTGCTTTGTTCCGGCCGGTGGAGCGGTATCGCCGGCGCTGGCGCTTTGTGCCGCAAAGCCGGCCTTTTCACGCCATTTGGGGCTGGTTGCAGGTGGGGCAAGTCTGGCCAGTTTACGAGGCGGCGCCCGTGCCGGAATGGGCGGCCTACCACCCGCATCTGCACGGCACACAATCCGCTCACAACTGCCTGTATGTCAGTGGTGACAGACTGCAGATTCCAGGTCTGAATGGGGACTTGCCCGCCGCCGGGGTGGTGACTGTTCCATCGGATCAGCATCGATTGACGGCGGCGGGAGCGGCAAACGTGACTGACTGGCGGTTGCCAGCGGCTTTTATGCCAGGAGCCGATAGCGTGCCGCTGAGCTATCACCAAAAACCCGAGCGCTGGCGCCCGGATGGCTCCCCGGAATACTGTCGCCTGAAAAGTGCGGCAAGGGGGCAGGAATTTGTGTTGGATCTGGCGCAGTATCCGGGAGTCAGTAAATGGTTGCTGACCCCCGGGTTGTTGTCTTAAAAGGCGGTGGTTAACAGATAGGCCGTGTAACCAATAAAGACGGCCAGCAATCCGGCGCCTTCCAGCCGGTTGATACGCCCGGGGCCTCGAAAACCGTAACCAAGTACAAACAGGGCAAGGGTTAGACCTACCATCACGGGAATGTCACGCATCAATACCTCGTCCGCCACGGCCATGGGTGCAATGGTACCGGCAATGCCCACCACCGCCAGAGTGTTGAACAGGTTGGAGCCCAGAATATTACCCAGTGCCAGGTCGTGCTCTCCTTTGCGGGCCGCAATGATCGAGGACGCCAACTCCGGCAGTGACGTGCCGACTGCAACAATGGTCAGACCTATGACCAGATCACTGACGCCGAAACGGGTGGCCAGGTCGATGGCTCCCCAGACCAGGATGCGGGAGCTGATTATCAGCAGGACAAGCCCTGCCAACAGCCAGAATACGGCCTTACGAATGGGCATGGCATGGGCGGTGAGTTCGGCGTCCACCTCGTTGGCGAACGGGTCATCGGTCTTCCTCATGCCAGACCAGATACTCCAGCCAAGCAGGAGGGCAAAGAGCACCAGCAAGCCGGCGGCATCGAGCCGACTCAGCTCGCCATCAAACAGAAGCCAGGCGGCCGCCAGGGTGACCAGTGCCAGAATCGGCAATTCCTTGCGCATGACCTGAGAGTGCACGGCGATAGGCGCAAGCACTGCAGTAATCCCCAGAATCAGGGCGATGTTGGTGATGTTGGAGCCATAAGCGTTACCCAACGCCAGACCCGGATTACCCTGGCTTGCAGCCAGCGCTGAAACCACCATTTCCGGTGCAGACGTGCCAAAGCCAATCACGACCATGCCGATCAGCAATGGCGGCATGCCAAAATGGCCGGCTGTTGCAGCCGAGCCCTCCACAAAACGATCCGCGCTCCAGACCAGAAGGGCGAGACCGGCAAGAATGGCGAGAGAAGCAATCAGCACGTTAGTGGCTCCCTGGTTAATGTCGGAGTATTTGACGGCAATCGCGGCGGCCGCACAATTACACAGAACTACCTATGAGCAAAAGGTCTTTCCAGGACGCCTGGCGCTGTCAGGGCCGCTGCGACGAGAAATGTGAGCCACACCGTGAGTGTCATTGCTTACGCTCTTGGAATTTGGGGACGTGATATAATAGTCAAGATTGAATGCAGGCCAACAAAGGAGAAACCGAGATGGCCAGAAAAAAGGCGAAAGCCACACAGCACAGCGCTGTGCAACGGGAACTGAGAACACCAAAGTACCAGATGCGGGTGGTTGAAGACAAAACCAAATACAAGCGCAACCGGGACAAGGCCGTGCGGATGGAGGGCTTCCGCAAAGCCGCGTGAGCGTGGTTTTACGAAAGCTCTTCTTACCCGCGACACACCCGGTCCAGCGATTACTCTGTCATAAAAGCTTCATAGAAGCCTCGCGGGTGGCTGTTATCCTGTAGTGTTTGTTAACACCAGACACGGCAGGAGCCTCCGTCATGAGAATAATTGCCTTCTATAGCCCCAAAGGTGGCGTGGGTAAAACTGCCGCTGCCGTCAACATGGCCTACCTTGCCAGCCGCGAGAATATCAGCACCCTGCTTTGGGATCTGGACCCGCAAGGAGCTGCCAGCTTCTACCTGGCCGGCGCCGAGATGGTCAAGGGCCGCAAGCTGTCCAAACTGCTGGAAGGCAAATCCCCCATCGCCCGCTTCATCCACGAAAACGTCTACCCCAACCTGGATTTCATTCCCGCCCACAGCAGCTTTCGTAACTTCGATATCAAGCTGGAGCAGGAAGAAGGGCACAACGCCCTGAAGGATCTGCTGGCACCGCTTTCAGAGGATACCAGTCTGGTTATCCTGGACTGCCCGCCAACGCTTTCCCGGCTGACCGAACAGGTACTGGAGGTGGCGGACAAGGTCTACGTGCCTTTGGTGCCAACCTGGCTTTCACTAAACAGCTGGAACCAGTTACGGGAGTTTGTGAAAGACAAGAAGCTGGGGAACAAGAAGCTGCGGCCGTTTTTTTCGATGGTGGACCGGCGCAAGAATTTGCACAGGGAGATACTGGCCCAAGGGAGTGAGTTGTTCGGGCACCAAGTTCCAGCGGCGGTGCCCTATGCCAGTGCGGTTGAACGCATGGGAGAGGAAGGACAGCCGCTTGAACTGCTGGCGCCAAATAGCCCGGCCGCCGTCGAGTTTCGTAAGCTGTGGGTGAGCATCCGCAAGGATCTTTGGGCTCGCTGACTCAGAAAATGTTAAAGTCGCCGGTCATTACCTGACCTTCCGGAGGCCCGATGACAGCCCTGAACACCCTGCAAATCGATACCGGCGACAACCCCCAAATCACCATTATCTGGCTACATGGCCTGGGCGCCAGCGGCCATGATTTCGAACCCGTTGTTCCGGAGTTTCGTTTCTCCCGGGAGCAGCCCGTTCGCTTTATCTTTCCGCACGCACCGGAGCTGCCAGTAACCATCAACGGCGGCATGGTTATGCCCGCCTGGTACGACATTCTGGCCATGGATGTGGACCGTAAGGTGGATACTACGCAACTGCGCGCTTCTGCCGGGATGGTGGCTGAGCTTATCCAGCAGGAACGGGAGCGGGGCATCACCAGCGAGAACATCATTCTGGGTGGTTTTTCCCAGGGTGGCGCGGTGGCCTATGAGCTGGCGTTGAGTTACCCGGAGCGGCTGGGCGGCCTGTTTGCCTTGTCTACCTACTTTGCCACAGCGGACTCCATCAAGCTCAGCGACGCCAATCGCAAGCTTCCGGTGTTTATTGCCCATGGCCGGTTTGACCCGATTGTGGCGGAGCATCTGGGGCAGGCGGCGCAGCGAAAGCTTCAGGATCTCGGGTATGAGCCGGAGTATTACTGCTATGGTATGGAACATAGCCTTTGCCTGGAGGAGGTGAGGGATTTGGACAGGTTTCTGTCCCGGCGTATCAGCAAAACTGAACAATGACTGAAGAAGGAAATCCGGTATGCCTCTCAAGCTACAAACCATCATCTGCAGCACCCGCCCTGGCCGTGTTGGCCCATCCATCGCCGAATGGTTTAACGGTTTTGCGAACGAGCAGGGCAGTTTTTCCAGCGAACTGGTTGACCTGGCGGAGTTTAACCTGCCGGTTTATGACGAACCTAACCACCCCCGCCAGCAGAAGTACCAGCACGACCACACCAAGGCCTGGTCTGAGAGCGTCGCCAAGGCGGACGCCTACGTGTTCGTGATTCCCGAATACAACTTCTGCCCGCCACCCTCCTTCATGAACGCGATCAACTATGTGTACAACGAGTGGAATTACAAGCCCTGTGCCTTTGTCAGTTATGGAGGTGTTTCCGGCGGCCTGCGTTCCGCGCAGATGGCCAAACAACTGGTTACGACGGTGAAGATGATGCCCATGGTTGAGAGCGTGATGGTGCAGATGCCCTGGGAACTGCTGGATGATAATCGCAGATTCCAGCCGGCAGACCACCACACCAGTTCGGGGGGCAGTATGCTGGCCGAGCTGGCCAAGTGGGCGGATGCGCTCAAAGCCATGCGCCAGTGAGTGGGCCAAGTGCCGACCCCGGAACCTGATCCGGTTAATACCGGCGGAGGAAGTGCGACTTGTTCTATCTAACGGTTGCCGTGCTCAGCGCGGCACTCCTTGGTTTTGCGGTTCTTGGTCTACGCGCAAGACGGGCGGACGGTCTGCTGGATGACTATGTCACCGCTCGAAACTCTCAGAGTGCACAGGCCATCGGGCTATCGTTCCTGGCTTCGGGCATGGGGGCGTGGATTCTTTTTGCACCACCGGAAATTGGTGCATTTGTGGGGCCTGTGGCGCTGGCGGGTTATGCGGTCGGCTCCGCGTTGCCGTTTCTGGTGCTGGGATTCTATGGCCCTGCCATCCGTAAGCGGCTACCGGCAGGCCGGAGTATCGGCGAGTTTGCCGAGGCTTGTTACGGCGCCGGTGTCAGGCGCTGGGTGTCGATGGTTTCGGTAGCCTACATGGCCTGTTTCCTGGCGGCGGAACTCACCGCTATCGGCGCCATTGCCGCGCTGCTTTCCGATGTGCCGCCCGCGTTGGTGGTTCTCGGCGTGGCGCTGGTCACACTGATCTATACTTCTGTCGGTGGTTTGAGGGCAAGCCTCGCCACTGACCGTTGGCAGGCCTGGTTGTTGTTGGCCCTGTTGCTGCTGGTGGGTGGTGTGGCCTGGTACTGGCTGCCCTCCATGCCAACAGAGGCAGTCATGCCTTCCGTGCCGGTTGGCAGTGCGCTGTCTGTGGCGCTCACTCTGGTGATTGCGGTGACTGCCGCCAACCTGTTTCATCAGGGCTATTGGCAGCGAGTGTGGGCAGCTGAAACGGACCGTGCCTTAGGGCGCGGCGCGGTGTTGGGCGGCGTCAGCACCTTCCTGGTGGTGATGGCCATTGGTGGCCTGGGGATGCTGGCGGCCATGTATGCACTGCCGCTGGGCGAGCCTCCCATTCCGTTCTTCGCGTTGCTCTCCGCCGCGCCCGCCTGGCTTGCTTTGCCGGCACTGGTTCTGGCGGTGACGCTCGTGGCCTCCAGTGTCGATACTTTGCAGAACGCCATTGCATCCATGGCGGTGGCCAGTTCGGGAAGGCGCGGCCTGTCAGTACGTGCTGCCCGCTGGGCGACGGTGATACTGATGGTTCCGGTGGTGTGGGTGGCCCTTCAGGGCTTCTCAGTGCTGCGGCTGTTCCTGATCGCAGACTTGCTCTGTGCGGCGATTGTGGTGCCGGTCCTGCTGGGATTGTGGCGCCGTATGTCACCGCTGGCTGCGGTGGCCGGTGGCCTGGCCGGGTTGCTCGGTGCCGTGCTTCCCGGCTGGGTGAGCCAGGGTAGCTTCACCGCAGGTGCGCTGGCGGCGAGCTTTCCAGACAGCATTCCAACGCTGGCACCGTTCCTTGGCGCCTTGCTGGCATCCAGCCTGGTCAGTTTGCTGATTGCCTGGTTGTATCCGGGTGCCCGGGCTCAGGAGGCTGCCGGGCGGCCTTAAACGGTCTCGCTCGCGGCCTCTTCTGCCAGCAGGCGATAGTCCGGGGTCAGTTGCCGGCGTAGCCAGCGGTCCGGTACCTGTTTGCGCAAGTGCCACCGCCCAAGGCGCTCGGCAAAACGGGTCAGCGGCGAGTTCCAGATAACCGCTAGCGCCATGGACTCATGGGCCAGATAGAGTGCCTTGCGGACGGCGGTCTGACTCACGGGCGCTTTGCGGAACAGCGTCTTGTTCCAGTCCGGTGTGGTGAAGTCCGGCCGTGGCATAATCCACGGCGGAGTGCGCTGGAAAACCGTCAGCTTGCCGGCGCATTTGGCCAGCTCCGGTACGATCTGTATGGCGCTGGCACCCGTGCCGATCACCGCGATGCGTTTGCCCTTGAGGTCGTAATCATGATCCCAGGCGGCGCTGTGTATCTTCTTGCCCTCAAACTCGTCCAGGCCGGCAAAGCCGGCGCCGATAATCAATGCGTCGGCGGGCGGCTGCTGTTGAGCAAGCGGTTGGTTGTTCTTCATCAGGCAATCTCGTAAACGGTGGTCAGGCGGTCGGGTGATAGGTGATGACAGGCTCCACTGAGTGTTTTTGATCTTTTCCAGCATGTTATCGAGATCAATCTTTGCCATGTCAGTCTCCTGGCTTGTGGGGAGTGTTAAGGCCTGTCATCAGACGAACTTGGACGTCATCCGGCGATTAATAAGCCCAGTAATCGCCGCATAGGAATTCGGCAGCAGACGTTTGATTCGCCAGATCATGCGGGCATCGACCTGTGGCATAACGTAAAGCTGTTTGTTATCCAGGCCATCCAGCGCCATGCGAGCAACCTTGTCGGCGGACTTCGCTGGCGGTTTGTTCCGCGGCGTCCAGATTGATGTCAGTGCACACCACAAGGCTCCCGCGACGGGCGAGTTCCAATGCCAGCGCTTTGCCGCTGCCGGAGCCAGTGATGACTGCACGGGCATTTTTAGTCAGAGAGTTTTTGGGTAAGCGGATTAAATGGTTGATCTTACCTTTGCATGAGAGTGAGACAGACCGGCATCTCATCGGATTATCTGGTTGATGCTTCACCTACTGCTGGTG